>NZ_NFKB01000039.1:0-32705 GCF_002160175.1 Faecalibacterium sp. An192 | reverse complement strand
AGACTGGCCTGGCTCCGCTCTCGCTTCGCCAGGCCAGTCTTTGATTCGCTTGTTCTACCCCTTGCAGGCCTCTTTTTTGTACTGTCCGCACAATATGGGGCGGTTCAGTCTGTAACAAGACGGGAGGGGCGCTTTTTTGCTGCAACCATGCTCCGGTGCGGCTGTGTGCGCAAAAAGGGCATGGATTTGTGAATGATGCGTGCCCTTCTATATATTGTGGCAAAAGGCTGTGCATGATATAATAAAACTGTGAATCATTGCTGTTTTGGCGTCGTAGAGTAAGAGTGAAGCAGAAGGAGCATGCGGCTCTGCTTTCGTGTTCCGGGCGCCGGGCAGCTGGAGCTTTGAAATCCTTGTGCGGCAAAGGGTGGAGACAGGCGTGGTCATGGATGGAAGAAGTACTTCGTTGAAAAAGAAAGAGGAAGCTCTGGAGAAGGAACAGTGGACGGCGGCTGCCTGGGATATGCTGTATCTGGTTCAGTGTGGTATCAATTCCATCGTGCCAGACCCGGAGCGCATTGCGGAGATGAACCTGGAAAAGGTTTATGCCAGAAGCAAAAGCCAAAGTCTGGAAGTTTTGACCTATATGGCGCTGGAAAGCCTGATGAAGTCGGATCCGCAGGTTGCAATTCCAGATGAGACACAAGTGCTTCCGAGGTGGAGAGCTGCGAAAAACAAGGCGGTCGCAAAAAATTTGAAGATGGATGCCGAGCGGGAGCAGCTGTTTGCGTTTCTGGAAGAGCAGGGGATTTGGTATGTGGCCCTAAAAGGCGTCGTGCTGTGCCATCTGTACCCCAAATACGGGATGCGTCAGATGGCGGATAATGACATCCTGTTTGACCCTTCGTTCCGGCAGGAGGTCCATGACTGGTTTGTGGAACAGGGATACAATGTGAAAAGCTTTCAGAAGGTCTATCACGATGTGTACCTGAAAAAACCGGTTTATAATTTTGAAATGCACACGGCCCTGTTTTCGGAATCTGCACAGCTTCCGTTTGAAAAGTACTATCTCACCATAAACGATAAACTGCTTCCGGTGCCGGGAAAGCCATTTGAGTACTGCATGACGGACGAGGATTTTTACCTCTACGTTCTGGCGCATGAGTATAAGCACTATTCCGGTGACGGGACGGGGCTGCGCTTCCTGCTGGATCTGTACGTCTATCTGCGGGCAAAAGAAAACCTGAACTGGAAATATTTGCATGGTGAGCTGGAAAAAATGGGGCTGATCACGTTCGAAAAACAGATGCGTGAGCTGGCAGAAAAAGTTTTCAGCCCCCAATGGAACGCCCATACCCTTGCAAAAAGGGAAAAGATCCTGCTGAAAAGCCTGCTCTTCAGCCGCGCCTATGGGGCGAGAATGGATTTCTGGCACGAGCACGCAAGAGGACAGGAGACGGGGAACAAGGTTCCCATCGAAGCCAAAGTCCGCTATTTGAAGGACCGGCTTTTTCTGGACAGCGTCCATATGGAGATCTGGTGCCAACGATTTGAGCCGTATTTTTTGCAGCACCGGTGGCTGATGCCGGTGGCTCCGGTTTGGAGAATTGGAAGAAGAATCCTGGAAAAGGGAAAAGATGTCAAAGACGAAGTGGATGCAGTCAGAAAGTTGTAAAGAGAAGGCAAGGCTTTTGACGTATCATCTTTGATGTTTGACGCTGCTATGCGCTTGAAAAGGTCCAAAACTGCCTCTGGATCGCTTGCGACAAGACAACGGGCATGACTTGAAAACATGGGTGATCCATGATAGAATATTTATACTTTGATACACTAAATTTTTCAATGCGACAAACAAAAATTCCCTTTATTCTCAGGGTTCTGTGAACAGCGGATGCAGCTTGCTTTTTTGGGGAGACATGGCAGGATGCGATGGTTTCTCCGCGCGGCGTTTTGGACCGCTGTTCCTGCAATCGGGTGCTGTCCATGGTCCGGGCGGGCTTGCGGTCTGCCGGGAGGACAGCCTGGCTTGGGTGTCCGGTCAAGGTATCGCTGATTGAACCGCTACGCCGCAGGAAACATGGTGATTACAGCCCGGGTTCAGGGGAAAGAGAGTTTGATACAACAGCAACTTTTTCAGGCCAGGGCGGCCGGCCTGAAAGAGCTGTGAGGATGAACGTATAAGGCTGCTTTCCCAGCGCAAAACGCGTAAGGGAGGCAGCTTTTTTGTTTCGTGATTCCCACCGAACGAATAAAACCGATGTTGAAATGTGAGGAGAAACCATATGTCAAAACTTCAGCATGATGTAATGTTAAGAATTGCAAGGGTGCTGGATATCGTGTTGGTTACGCTGCCGTTTGCGGCATGCTGGGCATTCTACTATGAGCGGGAAGTTCAAATCTCCCTCACATGGATGGGAAACGCGGTCATCCTGCTGCTTTATGCAGTGCTGTTTGTTATGTTCGGCAAGGTGTACGATGCGTTCCAGGTGTCGATCCAGCGCATCTCGGAGCTTTGTTATAGCCAGGTGCTGGCGGCCATGGCGGCGGATGGCCTGATCTATATTGTGATCTGCTTGATGTCCGCAAAGGTTTGCAATCTGCTGCCCGGAATCGCGGCCATTGCGGGGCAATGCCTGGCGGCGGTAATCTGGTCTTTTGGCGCCCATAAATGGTATTATGCCGTTTTTCCGCCCCAGCCCACGGCGGTGGTGTATGGCCGCCGCAAGGAAATCGAACAGCTGATTCAGGAGTACGATCTGGAATTGAAGTACAATGTCCGGATGACGCTGAACATTGGGGAATGCCTGAAGGATTTGAGCGTTCTGGACTCCATGAAAACCGTTTTCCTGAGCGGGGTCAACAGCCACGACCGAAATGTAATCCTCAAGTATTGCATCCTGCACGATATTGACGTTTTTGTGATTCCGCGAGTGGGGGATATCATCATGAGCGGAGCGCACCAGATGCATATGTTTCATCTGCCGATGCTGCGCGTGGGCCGCTATATGGCGAACCCCGAATATCTGTTCATCAAGCGGATGCTGGATATTGTGCTGTCGCTGCTGGCTCTGGTTGTCACCAGTCCGATTTTCCTTGTGACGTCCATTGCCGTGAAATCCGACGGCGGGCCTGCGTTTTATAAACAGGTTCGTCTGACGAAAGACGGCAAGACCTTTGAGATCCTGAAGTTCCGCAGCATGCGGGTGGATGCGGAAAAAGACGGTGTGGCCCGTCTGTCCACCGGCGATAAAGACGACCGCATCACTCCAGTGGGCCACATCATACGGAAACTGCGGATTGATGAGCTGCCCCAGCTGATCAATATCCTGAAAGGCGATTTGTCCATCTGCGGGCCCCGCCCGGAGCGCCCTGAGATCGCGGCGCAGTATTGCGAGGAGATGCCTGAATTTGCGCTGCGGCTGCAGGCGAAAGCCGGCCTGACCGGATATGCGCAGGTATATGGCAAGTACAATACGACGCCCTATGACAAGCTTCAGATGGACCTGACGTACATAGCGCATCCCAGCGTGATCGAGGATCTCAAAATCATGCTGGCCACCATTAAGGTGTTGTTTTTGCCCGAAAGCACCGAGGGCATCGACGAAGGACAGACGACAGCCATGAAGAACGGGACGGAGTGACTTTTTGGAGCTTTGAAGAGAGGAAGGGATGATCCATGAAGAAAGTGCTGCTGGTAACGCTCTCGGACAACGCAGACCACCAGGACACCGTCTTTGGAATGTATGAGGAGCTGAAAAAGAGAAAGAACTGGGATGTCTACCTGCTCTGCATCCGCACCCCCAAGGTGGAGCTTCAGACGTCGGACCACACATGGCTGATTGACTGCCCCGAGCGCCCCGGTGTGACCAAAAAGACCTTCAATCTGCCCCTGCTGTTTTCGGTGATGCATCGCGTCCGGAAGGCGCATTTTGATGCCATTTACTTTGAAAGTCTGCACACATGGAATCTGCCGCTGATGATGTTTTCCGGCAAAGCGAAGACCTATCAGGTGGTGCATGAGGTGATCCCTCACGAGGGCGACAGCCAGGTTAAGATGGTGGACCTGATGAACAAGGCTGTGGTCAAGCTGGCGGACACCATCGTCCTGTGCAATAAGACCTATATTCAGGAGATGCTCAAGCGGTACAGGATCACCCCCGAGCGCCTGAAATACCTGGAACTGTGGCGGAGATATCCCCAATATACGGCGCCGGTGCACAGCGGCCGGGCGCTGTTCTTTGGACGAATCAACCCCTATAAGGGCGCGGACAATCTGCTGGAGATCATCAGGCTGTGCCCGGATATCCAATTTGACGTGATCGGGCGGGTAGACCCCCAGATGAAGGAAGTTGCCCAGCAGCTCGCCAAGGAACCCAACGTAAAACTGAACAACGACTATGTCACAGATCAGGAAATGCAGGATGCCTTTATCAACTGCGACTGGGTGATCCTGCCGTACAATTCGGCCTCTCAGTCGGGCGTGATCATCGACGCCTATAAATACAGCCGGCCGGTGATCGCCTTTGCAGTGGGAGCGATTCCGGAGCAGGTGGATGCCGACAAGAGCGGTTATCTTGTGGAGCCGGGCAACAATCCGAAGTTTGCGGAAAAGCTGAAGGAGGCGGTCAGCCTGAGCCATGAAGCATACGATGCCATCAGCCGGTATTCGTATCAGTACGGCAGTGAAAAATACGCGGCCAGCGGCGCGGTGGAACGCTTTATGGAGTTGCTGAATCAGTAAAGCGGCTGAACAGGCGGCAGAGAGCGTGGATGCTGCGTTGCAATCGGATTCGTATGACCATCGGGGGCCGTTTATAACTGCGGGCACGCCATGGGAAGCGATGGGCAGATGGAAAACAGCAGCAAAAACTTTTCAGGGAGGAAACCATGAGTCGCAGCGAAAAAAATCCTCTGGTGGTGGCTTTGTATCTGCCACAGTTTTATGAAACGGAATACAATAACAAGTGGTGGGAAAAAGGGTATACCGAGTGGGTTGCGTGCAAAAGAGCGAAACCCCTCTATGAGGGGCATAACCAGCCCCGCGTGCCTCTCCACAACAATTATTACGACCTGTCGGTGAAAGAAAATATCCGCTGGCAGATGAACCTTGCAAAAGAGTATGGCATCGATGGCTTTGCGATTTATCAGTATTATTCCTGCGGCAGCAAGCTGCTTGAAGTCCCGGTCGAAATGATTCGGGATGATCCAACCCTCGATTTGCCGTTTTATCTCTATTGGGCGAATGAATCCTGGCGCAAGACCTGGTTTGGCCAGGACCATACGGTTGTCTGGGAACAACGGTACGGCACAGAAAAAGACTGGCGCATCCAGTTTGAGTACTGCCTGACCTATTTCAAGGATCAGCGGTATATAAAAGTGGACGGAAAGCCGGTCTATGCGATTTACAATCCTTGGGCCGTCCCAAAGCTGGAATCCTTTCTGTCCCTGTGGGATCAGTGGGCGCAGGAGGCAGGCCTGCCCGGCATATACTTTGTAAAGACCATTGGCCGCCACGATGCAGACACAAAAGGAAGGTTCTCGGCTACCATCACGAGAGAGCCCAACTATACCTTTGCACACGACGAAAAGCTCCTGGAAAAGATCAACCGGGTGGCGAGATCCCGCGTCATTGATTTTGTGAACCGGAAATTTCTGCTGCCGCGGGGCAAGGGCATCGTGATGACGAAGGCGTCCTATGACCGCATCTGGGAGCGGATTTTGAACCGCCAGAATCAGGACAGCACCACCATACTGGGCTGTTTTTGCGACTGGGACAATTCTCCCCGCAAAAGTTATAACTCCATCATCATGCAGGGGACGACGGCGCAGAAATTCAAGGGGTATTTCAAGCAGCTTTTCCGCAAGGCGCAGGACATTGGCTCTCCGATGATTGTGATCAATGCTTGGAATGAGTGGGCCGAGGGCGCCTACATGGAGCCGGACGAGAAAAACGGCTATGCGTTTCTGGAGGCCGTAAAGGAAGCCAAGGAAACCGGGTAAGTACGAGGGAAACAGAATGAAGCTGCCAGAATGCAAGTTTTCAGATTACATATTGGTTGTGACGGGAATGGCCTATATCATTGAGTCCAGCGGAACCAGTAAGGTGGTGGCGGCGCATGAGGCCATTTTCCGCGCCAAAGGCATAGGGTATGTGGCTGTTTTTCCCATTAGCCGTTCCCGTGGAGAAGGCGCAGACTGGCATTGCACCACCACGGGATGCTATGGCCTTGTGATCGACGGCCAGTTTGTGGGCGTGATGACGGCGAACAAAATTTTGAACACACTTTTGGATTTACAGCATGCGGGCAAGAACTGCATTGGGATTCTGGTGCATCATATCATCCGGAACGATATTTCGGAAATCGAATGGATGCTGGAGAAAATCAAAAATGTGCCGATGGTGTATTATCTGCATGACTTCTATACCTGCTGCGTAAACCCCAACCTGATGAAGAACGATGAACGGTCCTGTATCGACCGAAATGTTTCCTGTGAGGGGTGCTGTTATGCTCGGAAGAAACAGGAACATATTCAGAAAGTAAGAAAATTCCTGAAGGCGTTTGAAGACAGGATTACATTTGTGGCTCCCTCCGAGTACACCAAAAGCCGATGGGTTCAGTTTTATCCGGAGTATGAGGATCGAACCGTCGTCATTCTGCACCAGAAATCGGTGGGGGAATACACCGGCAATAAAGAAGGCATCCGCGAGGAGGAACCCCTCCGACTGGGGTTTGTGGGAGCGCGGAAGCAGATCAAAGGATGGCATTTGTTCAAGAAGGCCGTGGCCGAAGCCCAAAATGTGGGCTGCCGTTATGATTTCTATTATTTTGGAAATGAGACAGAGAACATCCCGGGCGTGGAGAACGTCTATGTGGACATTGCAACCCAGGGAAAGGATGCAATGATCGAACACCTCCGGGAAAAGCGCATTGCTGCCGTTTTCCTTGTGGGTATCGTGGGAGAGACCTATTCCTACACCACCTATGAAAGCAACGCCGCAAACTGCTATATTTTTGCCATGTCCACCGGCGGCAACATTCCCTATGTGGTAAAAAAGAACGGCTGGGGCCGGGTCTTTTCGTCGGAAGAGGAACTTCTCAGGGAAATCCTGGATGAAGAAGGACTGCGGGAGAAGATCAACGACTGGAAGCTGCACGCCAGGCCGGGGGCCGGGACCTACACCGACAACGATGAAGTGGCCGGCCTGTTTGCAAAGACTGGCAAAGCAAAACTGCACTGGACCAAAAGACAGGACAGCGTGACGAAAGAAATCAAGGCGCTGCTGCTGGATGGGATTTTCAGGAAGACACGCCTGAAAACCAGGGGATAGATTTTCGGGAACAAGGTATTTGGAATGGATATAACGATCAACAGACAGAATATAAGGTATGCGGCCGTCTTTATGACCCTGCTGTATGCCTTTATTACCAGATCAATCTTTGCCAAGTTTATCTTTCAGAATTGGATCGGGTTGATTTCTTTTTATGCTGTGACCTATGCCTGTTTGGCGATCAGTTTTCTGAACGCCTTTGGCTATGACGGGGTCTTTATTTATACGCCCAAAAAGCTCTTTGACATTCTGGCGGTTTTCTTTGTGATTACAGTCGGCCTGTGCATCAAGGGCGATATGTATGATCTGATTTACTATGGCCTGGCCTTGCTGCTTCCCTTTGCGGTGGGACAGGACATCCGGAAATCGTCCTTCTTTGCAAAGTTCTTTGTGGTGATGGGACTGTTCTTTGCGTTTGGGTGTATCTTGAACGTCCTTTTTCCCTCCGAATTCAAAGCGGTCTTTGTCCCCATGTTTTCCCAGAGCGGCCAGGCAAGTTTGGCTTCGGTGGAGGAGATAAGCGGCACCTCTACATACTTTGCCGGTTTTACAAGCCAGGTGGGCTATACGTCGTTTTACCTTGCCCTGGGGATTGGCGCCGTGTTCTGTTTCAGAGAGGTATTCTTTAAACAGGTATGGATATTCATGATCGGCGGAATGCTTGCCGGCGTGCTGCTGACCGGCAAGAGAGGCCCTATTGTCTTTCTGATGGCGGCGCTGTCGGCCGTCTATTTTATCGATGGATATGGCGTGGAGAGGGTGATCAGAGTTCTTCAAATCGTGGGCGCGCTGGTTGTGGGGTTTGTCATGCTGGCCATCATCGCCAACGCCACACAGCTGGATGGCATCATGCGCATCTACGAGGCGGTGCTGGATCTGATCACTTCCGGCTCGGTGGAAGACGCGGGAAGAGAACAGCTGAAGCGCCAGGCGATGTACTATTTTGAGCTGAGACCGATTTTCGGGATTGGGTGGAACAATTTCAAGGACGTTTATTACACCCGCGGCACCTATGTGCACTGCATTTATATCCAGCTGCTGTGTGAGACAGGCCTTGTGGGCTTTTGCATTTTTATGGCCTTTTTTGGGTCAAGGCTTTTCCATACCATCGCATTGGTGATGCGGAGCAGAAAAAACGGAGTTACCCTGGAAAGCCAGTTTATTAGCTTTTCCCTGTTTGTTCAGCTGTATTTTCTGCTGTACGGCATAACCGGAAACCCGCTGTATGATATCGAGGAGACCATTCTGTATTTCTTTGCCGTCGGTATCTCGTACATTCCGCTGGAGTCGGAGCAGCTGACGCCAGATGATAAAAGCCCCAATAGGCGAAGGAGCATCTATGAACGCAGCCATACTAACCTTTCAATTCGCTCATAATTATGGCGCGCTCTTGCAGGCATACGCCCTGAGCCGCTACTTGAAAGGCAGAAACATCCATGTGGAGATTGCGCCGTATAATCCGGAGTGGGCCCAGGCGGAGTATGCCATAAGCCCTCTGGCAAAGGGGATTCCGCCCAGGCGAAGAATTCGCCTGGCGCTGCAGTACCCCCGGAGAAAAAAGCAGAGCCAATTTTTCGAGCAGTTTATCGCAGAAGAATTGAACGCCGGCGACACGTTCGCAACGGAACAGGAGCTGTACCAATGGCTGGACCGGCACGACTGCGTTGTCTGCGGCAGCGATCAAATATGGAATAACCGGATTACCGGCGACAGCGCGGCGTATTATGCGGCGGGCAGCCGGGTGAAAAAGGTGTCCTATGCGGCCAGCCTTGGAACGGCGCAGCTGAGCGCCGCCCAAAAGAAAAATATGGAGGCGTATTTGCCGCAGTTTTCCGCGCTGTCGGTGAGAGAGCCGGGTTCCGCTGAGAAAGTGGAACAGCTGCTGCACAAACCGGTCCAGGTTGTGCTGGATCCGGTGTTCCTGCTGGAGAAAGAAGAATGGATGAAGCTGGCCCGTCCGGTGGACGTGGACCCGAACTTCCTGTTCCTGTACTTTCTGCAGGAAGATGAGGTGCTTTTGCACTGGGCCCAAACCTATGCAAAAGAACACGGCTTGAAAATATATGAGGTTCATCCCACCATGGCAGCGAGACACGCAGGCTGCAAAAGGCTGGATGAGGTCGGGCCAAAGGAATTTGTCTGGCTGATCCAGAATGCCGCCTGCGTCTGCACAAACTCGTTCCATGCGACCGCCTTCAGCACCATCTATAAGAAAAAATTGCTTCACATTCCCAACAGCAAGTCGCCGGAGCGGACCATTTCGCTTTTGCAAAGGGCCGGGATCACTTTGGAGCAGGGCGGGAAGATGCCTCTTTATGATTTGGCCCTGTATGACGGCAGCAGTTTGGAGTATGAAATTGAAAAATCGAAGGCTTTTCTGGATGCAGCATTGCGGGAGGACACCCTGCGATAACGGCGCTGCGGCCTGAACCGGTGAAGTGAAAAGGGGATTTTCGGAAGTATGTATTTGAATAGCCAGATGGAAAGCGAGTGCTGCGGCTGCTCGGCTTGCGAACAGATTTGCCCTCATGGATGCATACAGATGAAAAGGAACGATGAGGGCTTTTTATACCCGGTTGTGGACCGCGCAGGCTGCGTTCAATGCGGCCTGTGCGAGAAAGTGTGCCCCATTGCGAACTACCAGCGGCAGGAACAAAAAGATATCTGCTATTATGGCTGGCACAAAGACGAACAGACGCGCCGGTCCAGTACATCGGGAGCTGCGTTCATGGCCATTGCACAGGTGTGCCGAGACCATGGATATGAGCACTTTTATGGTGCGGCCTATGACCCGAAACTGCAGGTGCGCCACAGGGATGTCGGGGGATTCCGGGAACCGGAATTGCTCCAGGGCACGAAATATACCCAGAGCGATCTGGCGGACACCTATGCACAGGTGAAGCAGAACCTTTTGAAGGGGGAGAAAGTCCTCTTTTCGGGGACGCCCTGTCAGGTGGATGGCTTGAAGCACTATCTGGGAAAGACAGGAGAGCAGAATCTCTTGCTGGTGGCACTGGTGTGCCACGGCGTTTCCAGCCCGGCGGCCTATGCTGCCTATCTGCGGGAAGTGGGCCGAGACCACGGCTCGGAGGTGGCAAAGATTCGGTTTCGGGATAAGAGAGAAGAAAATGGGAAGCTCTCCCATCGCTTTACGACGCTGATTTTGCAGGACGGAAGAGAACTTGCCTCCACGGAGGACCTCTACACCATGGCCTTTGGAATTGGCGTGATGGACCGGGAGAGCTGCTATCGCTGCCCGTATACTTCCCCCAGCGGAGCCGGAGACATCACCATCGGCGACTTTTGGGGTTTGGAAAAGACGGTGCCCGAAATCAGCGGGGAAATCCCGAAGGGTATTTCGTTGATGATTCCCCATACGGACAAGGGCGAAAAGCTGATGGCCGGCCTGGCGGAGTACATGGTGCTGCAAAGGGTGCCGCTGGCTGCGGCCATCAACGAAGGCCAGCAGCAGCTGCAAAAGCCACTGGAAAGGCCCAGGCTGCGGGATTCTTTCTTGAAGCATCTGCTGTTGGAGAAGAAAACCTTCCGGCAGGAAGCAAAAAGAGCCATCTTCGCCTGGAAGATGGCCGAGCGCAAAAAGAGGCTTGTAAAAATGGCAGGCCGCGTTTTTGCAAAGAATAAGGTTTAAGGGGAAAAATGAAGTTCGAGGAAGAGAAACTTGTAAAAAACACGCTGCTGCTGTTGCTGGGAAATTTTTCTTCCAAGCTGCTGGTGTTTTTGCTGGTACCGCTTTATACATCGGCGCTGTCCACCTCAGAGTATGCAACATCCGACTTGCTGACAACCACCATCAATTTGCTCTATCCCTTTGCCACCCTGATGATCAGCACGGCGGTCATGCGTTTCTGCCTGGAGAAGCGGAAGAACACCAGTGAGCTGCTCAATATCGGCATCTGGATCGAACTGGCCGGAATCCTGGTGATTGCCCTGGCATCCCGGTTCTTTTTTCAGCTTGGTGATTTGCAGAGGTATAGAGGCTATTTCCTGGCTGGCTTTTCCGGGTACGCTTTCTATATGCTGCTGATGGAGTACGCAAAGGGCTGCGAAAAGGTCGCCCTGTATTCCTTTGCGGGCGTGTGCAATACCATTGTGCTGGTTTTGTGCAACATTCTTTTCCTGCTAAAGCTGGGTCTGGGGATCAGGGGTTATCTCCTGTCGATGGTATTTGCCTACTGGGTGACGGTCGCGGTGCTGTTTGTTGGCTGCAAAGCGTGGAAGGACCTGACGTGGCCCACCCGAATCAAGGGCAGATATCTGAAAGAGATGCTGAAATATTCGATCCCCATGATGCCGAATTCCATCAGCTGGTGGATCAGTAATTCGTCGGATCGATACATCATGAAAATCTTTCGGGGGCTGAATGAGCTGGGTCTGTATTCCGCTTCCTACAAGATTCCGTCGATTATGGCAGCCGTCTCATCGATTCTGATCAGCGCATGGGAAATATCGGCTGTGGATGATTTTGGGAGCGAGAAAAGCGAAAAGTTTTTCTCAGAGATCTATGAACTGTGGGTGCATACCTATGTAATTGTGTGCACCGGCCTGATCTTCTTTGTGAAACTGCTGGCGTGGATTCTGTTCCAAAAGGAATTCTTTGTGGCCTGGCATTTTGTCCCCATACTGCTGTTTGCAAGCGTTTTCAGCGGTCTGAGCTCGTTCCTGGGAACGGTTTTTACAGCGGCCAAAAAGACGAAATCCGTTTTTGTCACAACGATGGTTGGAGCAGGGGTCAACATTGTTTTGAACTTTGCGTTCATCCCGACCTGGGGCGGATATGGCGCTGCGATCGCAACGGCCATTGGTTATTTGGCGATGTACTTTTGCAGGCTGGTGGGTGCCAACCGCATTATGAAACTAAACGCCAACTATAAGAGCCATTTTTTGAAAATGGGTTTGCTGCTGGTCATGGTTGTATTCAGCTGCATGGATTCCTGGCTGAATTATGCGGTGGGCGTGGTCATTCTCTTGATGGAGCGAAAGTTCATCCTGGATATCATCAAAAAAGCCATCCATAGGATTTTGCCCCAAAGGGCCTGATGTGCTGTTTTAAGCCGGATGCAAGCCTCCGGAGGGTGAACGCGGCGAAAAAATGGGTGTGAAGAAATATATGGAAGATAAGATCAAAACCACAACCAAGAGATTGGACGAAAAAACGGAATTTATTGCCGTGGATTTTTTTCGCCTGCTGTTTGCAATAGGGATCGTGGCGCTCCACCTGGCACCGATGCAGGACATCAATGAAACGCTCAATTACTTTGTAGTACATGTGCTGACACGACTGGGCGTTCCGTTCTTTTTCCTGGTGTCGGGATTTTTCCTGCAGAAGAAGATTCAGGATGTTCAAAAGGTCAAGGCTTATCTGGCGCGGATTTTTCAGCTTTATGTCATTTATACGGTTCTGTACTTGCCGCAGATCGTTTATGACGATAGAAAAGCCGGCGGTTTCTGGGTTTGGAATCTGCTGGATTTCGTGCGGAATTTTTTTCTTGTCGGTTCATACACACAGCTGTGGTATTTTGTTGGACTCATCGTCGCAACGCTGCTGCTATATTGGCTCAAAAACAAACTGAAACTGCGAGATCGGTACATTGCAGCGTTGGTTTTGGTCTTATATGCAATAGGAACGATCGGAAACGCCTATATTCAGCCGCTGCAGGATCGTATTGATGTGCCTGTAGATGCACTGGTACAACTTGATGGGAAGTACCTTTTGTTGTGGCTGTATTTCCGGGTATTCAGCACCACGAGAAATGGCCTTTTCTTTGGGCTGCCCTATGTGTTTTTTGGATACCTCATTGCAAAGAACCGAGACAAAATTGTCCGCAAAAATTATTTGCTGCTTGCAGTCCTTTCGTTCCTGCTCATGACCGGGGAAGCGGTTGTGGTGCATGAAGTATTTGGAGCGACAGGCAGCGATATGCTGTTTGCGCTTCTGTCGACTTCCGTTTTTATTTTGTTGTTTGCAGCATTCATTGATTGCAGGAAGACGGAACGGAATTTTCATCTCGCCAAGCACTTGCGCTCTTTGTCGGTGCTGTACTTTGGGCTGCATAAATGGATTGAGTTCTATTTTGTGGGCCTTTTACATAGGGCGCTTGGTGTGGAACTGAATAGTTTGGCGCGATTTGTTTTGGTTGTCGTCCTGAATTATATTGCGGCAGAAGTGATTATCCGTATGTCCGCTATAAGGCATTTTCAATGGTTAAGGAAATTGTATTGATATAAATGCTTTCTTACTGTACCGGATCAAAATTTGGCAAGGTAAGGGAGGACGAACGCGATATTCAAAATGCTGTGCAGATGAAAAAAGCCAGCAACCATGGGCTGCTGGCTGGGAGAGTCTGTATTTTTGTAGTAGGATGCAGCTTATAACTGGGAAGTCTTAAGTTAAATACAGACTCTCAGTGCAGGAACTTTTCCAGCTCCTTTACGACCTCTTTCTCCATCGCCTCAGCTTTTTCACGGCTCTCCGCGCTCACCGAGATGTAGGTCTTGAGCTTGGGTTCCGTGCCCGAGGGCCGGACCACCACCGAGCAGTGGCCCTCCAGCAGATACTTGAGCACATCCGACTTGGGAAGACCGTTCAGGCCCTGGCTGTAGTCCAGGGCCTTTTCGATTTTCTTGCCGGCAAAGGAGTCCACTTTCTTGCCGGGGCCTACGTCCGCATGGAAAGTTTTCATGATGCTCTGCATCTTGGCAAAGCCGGCGCTGCCGTCGAACTCATAGCTGTGGAGGGTGTTGAGACGGTAGCCGTAGACCTGATACAGCTCGTTCAGCTTGTCCAGCAGGCTGATGCCCTGAGTGGCATAGTAGCTGAACATCTCACAGATCAGGCAGGCACTGTTGACGCCATCCTTGTCCCGAACGTAGCTGCCGGACAGATAGCCGTAGCTCTCCTCGAAGCCAAAGATGTAGCTGTCGGCTTTGCCCTGCTTCTCCAGCAGGCCGATCTGTTCGCCGATGAACTTGAAGCCGGTCAATACATTGATGGTCCGGACGCCATAGTGATCGGCAATCTGTTCGCCCATGTCGGTGGTGACAATGGTTTTCATCATGACAGGATCGGCGGGCATTTTGCCGTGTTTCACCCGCTGGGAGCAAATGTAATCCAGCAGCAGGATGCCGGTTTCGTTGGCAGACAACAGGACGTACTCGCCGTCTTTGTTACGCACTGCAATGCCTACACGGTCGCAGTCGGGATCGGTGGCCAGCAGCAGGTCGGCATGGCACTGCTTGGCATATTCTATGCCGAGAGTCATAGCTTCCTTGATCTCAGGGTTAGGATAGGGGCAGGTGGGGAAGTTTCCGTCGGGCTGCTCCTGCTCCTTGACCACAGTAATGTTGGCGTAACCCATCTCTTTCAGGGTGCGGGTTACTGGCTGAAGGCCGGTGCCGTTCAGCGGGCTGTAGACAATGGCCACATCCTTGTTGACAGTTTCGCCAAAAAGAACCGACTGCTTTTTGACCTCTTCCACAAAGGCGGTATAGACCTCATCGGAGATATACTGGATTTTGCCTGCACTCAGTCCGTCCTCAAAAGAGATGCTCTTGACGTCTGCGAAGAGATCCAGTTTTTCAATCTCGGCGAGAATCTCCGCAGCAGCCTCGGTGGTGATCTGGCAGCCGTCTGCACCGTAGACCTTGTAGCCGTTGTACTTGGAAGGGTTGTGGGAGGCGGTCACCATGACGCCTGCCGAGTTGCCCAGATAGCGGGTGGCAAAGGAAACAGTGGGTACAGGCATCAGGACAGGCCAGATGTGGACCTGAACGCCGTTGGCGGCAAGGACACCGGCCGCAGCCTTGGCAAAGACATCTGACTTGATCCGGCTGTCGTAGCCGATGGACACCGAAGGCTGGTCAAAATGCTTGTGCAGGTAGTCGGCCAGGCCCTGGGAGGCCTTGGCCACGGTGTAAATGTTCATCCGGTTGGTGCCGGCTCCAATGACGCCCCGCAGGCCGCCGGTACCGAAGGAAAGATTGCGGTAGAAGGCATCCTCCACCTTGGCGTCGTCCATGGTTTTCAGCTCGGCGGCCACATCGGCATCTGCCGATGCACAGGTACACCAGCGCTCATACTCTTTTTTATAGTCCATTGTTGTTATCCTCTTACATCCAGGAACTGCGCTTGTCCGTATATGGTCAGTTCGGCCGAACCCGCGGGAACAAAGATGCAGTCTCCCTTGAAAAATAGGATTTCTCCGCCGTTGAAGCGGATCATGCCGCATCCCCGGAGACAAAGCAAAACCCGAAAAGAAAACTCGTCGACGCGGAACTGCACCAGCTGCCGGCGTTCCGTGTTGAGCAAAACCCGATATACCTCAAAGTGTTTGCAGCGGCTCAAGAATTCAGAGGCCACGCCCGGTCTGTATTTCAGAACCCGCATGGGTTGGCGGGGCTCGGCACTGTTTTTGAGGTTGGCCACTTGTAGAGCCTTGTCTATGTGAAGTTCCCGCTTTTTGCCGTCTTTGCCTACGCGGTTGTAATCATAGAGGCGATAGGTGAGATTGGAATTTTCCTGAATTTCAGCGATCAGGGCCCCGGCGCCAATCGCATGGATGGTGCCAGCTTCGATGAAAAACAGATCGTCCTTCTGGATGGGGACTTGCTGGAGGTGGCGGGTTAAAGTGCCGTCGGCAATGGCCTGGCGGATTTCCGCCTCAGTGCAGTCACGTTTGAGGCCGTAGACCAGATGGGCGCCCTTGGCGGCATCCAGAACATACCAGAATTCGCTTTTGCCGCTCTGGCCGTTTTCGTGCTCCATGGCGTAGGCATCGTTGGGATGCACCTGGACGGAGAGGTCATTTTTGGCGTCGATAAACTTGACCAGCAGGGGAAGTTTGCCGTCAGGATGGCGTATGCCCAGAAATTCCGGGTGATCTTCCAGAACCGCGGCCAGAGTCTGGCCCTCAAATTCTCCGCTGGCAACCATGCTGAGGCCGTCCGGGTGGGTGGAGCACTCCCAGGTCTCGGCCAAAGGGTCCATATCGATCCCTTTGGTGAAGTCGTCGTTGAGACGGCGGCCTCCCCACAGGTAATCCTTGCCGGCCGGCCGCAGTAAAAACGGTTTACTGTTCCAGTTCATATTTTTGGTTGTCATGGACGCTGATCTCCTTGCCCAATTGTATCTCAATCAGCTGCAGCTCGGTTTCTGCGATGACCGTATGACGGCACCCGGCCGCCATGGTGATGACGTCGCCGACCCGGATTTTCTGCTCCATTCCGTCCACAATGGTGCGGCCTTCTCCTGCAATGACCGTCCAAACCTCATTTCGGAACTGATGGCTGTGGTAGTTCATCCGCTGGCCGGGATTCAGGGTTACCTTGACGATCATGCTGCCGTCCTGTACATCCAGAACCCGGAAGCTGCCCCAGGATTTTTCTGCAAATTTGATCTGATTGTCCAGGGCGCTGACGTAAGGCTTGATATTGCTGGACTGCTCTTTGTCGGATACCAGGATGCCTTCCGGGCTGGCGGATACCACCATGTTTTTCAGTCCCATACAGAGGATGGGCACATTCAGCTCGTTGACCACATGGACGTTTTCACAGGTGTCATCAAAAATGGCTTTTCCGATGGCCCGGCTGTCCAGAGCCTCGGTCAGGGTATTCCAGGTGCCCAGGTCTGCCCAGGTGCCGGAAAAGCGGATGACCTCAATTTCCGGCTCGTGTTCCACCACGGCATAGTCGAAGCTGATTTTGGTCAGGGTTTCGTACTTGTCGAACAGATCGTCGTAGTCCACAAAATCGATCAATTCGTGGGCACGGTTCAGCACATAGCCCAGTTTGAAGGCGAAGACGCCGCCGTTCCACAATGCGCCCTGCGCGATATACTGTGCGGCCACATCCTGAGTGGGCTTCTCTTTGAACATGGAGACCTTGCTCGGACTGTCCTTGCTGGTGGGAATGATATAGCCGTATTTCTCGCTGGGGTAGCTGGGCTCAATGCCCATCAGGACCAGGTTGGCGGGGCTGACGGCAGCGCGTTCGCTCAGGGTTTTCAGAGCCTCGAAGTAGTTGCTTTCCACATAGGGGTCCACCGGACAGACCACCACCGGTTCTTCCTCGCCCACGCCCTGTACATCCTTCAGGTAGGCGGCTGCTAGGGCGATGGCCGGGAAGGTATCACGGCGGCAGGGCTCGATGCTGATGCCTACGTTTTCACCCAGCTGGTTGTGAATGGCCGAAACCTGGGATTTGGAGGTGGCGATGGTGATGGTAGCGTCGGGGTCCACCGCCTTGATCTGGCGGTAGATCCGCTGGACCATGGATTCCAGCTCGCCTTTTTCGTTGTGGAAGATCTTGATAAACTGTTTGGAGCGGACTTCATTGGAAAGAGGCCACAGGCGCTGGCCTGAACCGCCGGAAAGCAATACCAGATTCATAGTCTTTCTCCTTTTTGTAAAAGCGCAGAGAGCTGCATCCTTCGATGGGCTGCGGCCCTCGTTTGAGTTGTCGCTCGGCCCGCATCCCCTTGAGAATAACTGCGCTTGAAACAGATAAAGCAGGCTTCCACACAGCAAAAAAGCGATAGTCCACCCCTTCAAAGGCTGGATATCCTGTTTTGCAAGACCGTGGTTAAGCCTGCTTTTGTAGTCGCCTTTCTGATTCCTTGTGTTACAAGCATATTGAAAAATTCATCCTTTGTCAATGCGATTTTACTGTAAAAGTCATTTTTGAAAGTTTGCATAAAAAATGGGATTGTTTTTGTGCACAACAGGGACAGCGCCGGGTACTTGAACGAGGCGGAAAAGTTATCCGATATCTGGATGGCCTCAAAGAAAATGATGCCTCGATTGCTGCTATTTGGAATCCGGCTGTCCGAAATATACGTCCAACGAACTTGCAACTTTTCAGTAAATATATTCTGCTTTATCTTGTGGCAAAAGATGGTACATGTTATAATGAAGCGCCGAATCAAGGCGATTTTGACAGCAGTCGGAAAGACGATGGAGGCTTGGCATGGATCAAGAAAAATATCTTATCCTCATCAATGGGCAGGATAAAACCGATGCGATTGCTTCGTTCCGGATGGAAGGCCAATACTGCGAGATTGTCTATGCCAATTCTCCCAAAGCGTACCATTATCGGCGGGATAAAGTGCAGATTTTGGAACTGCAGCAGCGCTTGAATCCGGATGATTGGATTGTGGAGGCGGGAAATCGTTCCCTAAACGATCTGGATGAGATTCTGGATTATGGCAGCTGGTATCGTTTTGTCCGGGCAGGACAAAAGACCGTCTCGTGTCCCAAAGCGGACGTTTTGTTCCATCGGAACTGCCTGACGGATAAGCGGGTGCAGTCTCTCTTTGCCTATTTTAAGGAGACCGCCGGAGCGGTCGGACTGACGGTTGACAACGGCGTAAATTTGCTGAGTGCCCAATATGAGCGGTGCAAGCGGATTGACAGTGAAACGGCGCTGGCCTGCTATCTGGACCCGGATATAAAGCCCCAAAAGCGCGATTTGCCCGGCGTCATTCTGTATCCGTTTGGCTTAAATCAAAGCCAAAAGATTGCGGTGGGACACGCCTTGTCCTCGCAGGTGAGTATCATTCAGGGCCCACCGGGAACGGGAAAGACCCAAACCATTCTGAATATTATCGCCAATGCGGTCCGAAACGGGAAGACGGTGGCGGTTGTTTCCAACAACAACGCCGCCACCCTCAACGTGGCCGAGAAAATGGAGGCCAAGGGCCTCTCGTTTCTCACCGCCTTTTTGGGCAGCCGGGCCAATAAAGAGCATTTTCTGGAAACCCAGGCCGGGGAGTATCCCAATATGCAATCCTGGGTGCTGGAGCCGGAAGAACAGCAGCGTCTGTCGAAGACCGTTGCGCAGCTGTCGCAGGAGTTGAATCAGCGCCTGGATGCCAAGAACCGGATTGCGGCCATTCAGCAGGAACTGTTGGAATTGACTCCGGAAGAGCACAACTTTGCATCCTATTATGAGCATGCAGGACAGGCTTTTCGGGGTGAGATCAAAAACTTATCGGCTCAGGAAACCCTGTCTCTGTGGCTGGAGTATGAGGCTCATGCAGAAAATGGGAAACGGCTGGGCCTGCTGAAAAAGTTCTCGATTTGGCTTCGTTTCAACCGCAGTGCCCTGACGGTTTTTGGTCAGGCTCCGGAAGTGGTCATTCCTTATCTTCAGCGGCAATTTTACCAGCTGCGCCGTCAGGAGCTGACGGAAGAAAGAGAGCACCTGGAAAAGATGCTGGAACACTATTCCTTCGATGAGAAAATGGAGGAATTGACAGACCTGTCCCTGTGCCTGTTTCGGGCAGAGCTGAGCCGGCGGTTCCGCTGGAAAGGAAAACGCCCCTGTTTTGATGTGAAGAGCTTTTGGGGGGATCCCGGCAAAGTCAACGCAGAATATCCGGTGATCCTGAGCACGACCCATTCCATCAAGGGAACGCTGCACCCCGATCATGTTTATGACTATCTGATTGTGGATGAGGCCTCGCAGGTGGATCTGGCCACCGGCGTGCTTGCCCTCTCTTGTGCAAAGAATGTGGTGATTGTGGGCGACCTCCAGCAGCTCCCCAATGTTCTGGACGGCGATACCATCCAAAAGAGCGAGGCGGTCTGGAACCAGCGTTCTTTGCCGGAGGCCTACCGTTTCTCGACCCACAGCCTGCTTGCCTCTGCACTGGAAGTGTGGAAGGATGCGCCGATGGTACTCTTGCGGGAGCATTACCGCTGCCATCCCAAAATCATCAATTTCTGCAATCAGAAATTCTATGGGGGCAAACTGATTGTCATGACCGAGGACCACGGAGAACCTGATGTCCTGACCATGTACAAGACGCCCCAGGGCAATCACGCCCGGGGACACCTGAACCAGCGTCAGATTGACGTGATGCGGGAAGAAGTGCTGCCCAGGCTGAAAAAGCAGGGATACGACCAGATTGGAATTATCACTCCCTATCGGGATCAGGTGGCGGCCATCCAGACCCAGCTGGGCAAAGAATGGGAAGTGGCAACCGTCCACAAATTCCAGGGCCGCGAAAAGGAAGCTATTGTACTGACTTCGGTGGACAATGTGATCACCCAGTTTGTGGACGATCCCCATATGCTCAACGTGGCCGTGTCCCGGGCAGTGCGGTCCCTTGCGGTGATTACCTCCAGCGATCCGCGGAACGACACAACCAACTATGGTGAGCTGACCCGCTATATTCAGTACAACAACTGCGAAGTGGTGAACAGCGCGGTTTACTCGGTATTTGACCTGCTCTACAAGAGCTATGCGGAACAGCGCCGGGTCTATCTGCAAAAGCACAGACGGGTTTCAGACTACGATTCCGAGAATCTGCTCTATATCGTCATTGAAGGAATCCTCCAGAAAGAACCGTTTGCTTCGGTGGGCTGTGCGGTCCATGTGTCGGTCAACCATTTGATCCGGGATTACAGCCTCTTGACCGAGGAGGAAGCTGTTTACGCCCGGAATCCCCTGACCCATGTGGATTTTCTGTTGTTCCGGCGGGTGGATAAATCGCCGGTGCTGGCCGTGGAGGTGGATGGAACCGCATTCCATGCAGCCGGCAGCGTACAGGCCCGGAGAGACGCGAAAAAGAACCGTATCTTTGCGCGGTGCGGAATTCCCTTGCTGCGCCTTCGGACCGATGAGAGTGAAGAGGCCCTTCGGATCGAACAGGCTCTGGAACAGGCGCTGAAAGGAAACTGAAACAGCCAAATGAAAAAGGAAAAGCTGCTGGCTTATTGAACCAGCAGCTTTTCCTTTTCTATATCAGATCACCACGTCAAACAGCCCCAGCATCACCGGCATGGTTGCGATGGACAGCAGGGTGGACAGGACATAGAGGGAGCTGGATTTCCCGACGTCCTGGCCGTACAGCTGGGCCATGGAGGTGATGGTGGTGCAGGCCGGAGTGATGGCGGCCAGATAGACGGTCATCAGGATGGACTTGCCGTCGGGCAGAAAGGATACAGCCCCAGACACCCACAACAAAGCCAGAGCGGCCAGGGGATAGATCAGCAGCCGCAGAGCAGCTGTAAGGTAATAGCGAGGGGTGCACAGCAGCTGCTTCAGGGGAGATTCCGCGATGGCCATGCCGGCCAGCAGCATCCCCAGAGGCCCCATCAGGTTCCCCATGCTGTCCATGGCCCCCACCAGGACGCTGGGCAGGGGGATATGGCCCAGATAGAGCACAGCGCCCACCAGGATGGAGATCAAATTCACGTTGGTGAGGATGGATTTCAGGCTGAGGGAACCGGCGCCCCGCAGAACCGTGCTGCCGTGGGTCCACAGCAGGACCAGCTGAACAATGATGAAGGCGCAGGAGTAAATCACATATTCCTGGCCCAGGAGGGCCTGTACCAGCGGAATCACCAGAGCACCGGCGTTGCTGTAGATGGCGGTGGCGCGCTCCACCGCATCCAGCCCCAAAGGCCGCCGCAGGACGGCGGTCAGGGCCAGAAACACGACGTGAATAGCCGCAGCCGCCCCAAAGGAAACCAGCAGGCCGGCGCGCACCTGGGGGCTGTCCTGGATCTGAAAAGCGTCGATGATGACGCAGGGGATCACCAGATAGACCAGGATCACCGACAGCACCTTGCTGTCGGCCGCCCGGAGCAGGCCGGTGCGGACAATCAGATAGCCGCAAAACAAAATCAGGAACAGCTGCGCAATCTGCTGCGCCAGCAAAAGGGCAATCTCCATAGAACATACCTCCTCACCCGGAAACAGAGCGGGCATAAAAAGAGAGATGCCCCAAAGGGCACCTCTCTGCGTGGGACAGGCTTACTTGGTTGACGTGTCGTCCTCCGTGGTTTTGGTCAGACGGGCGATGTGCAGCGCCAGATAGGCGGTCTCCTCGTTGGGAAGAAAGATGTTGTATTTGCGCAGCAAAAAGGTGCGGATTCGCTCGGCGCAGTCGGTGGCTTCGGGATAGCCGCTCTGCATCTGCCGGAACAGGAAATCATCCTCGCTGTCCATCAGTTTGCCGGAGAAAAAACGGTCGGCGAAAAACTGCAGATGGCTGATGAACCGGGAAAAATGGATGCTCTCGGTGTTCAGGCTGGTGTGCATGCGGTAGGTGACGATGTTGGTCAGCTCGCCGATCAGCAGCGCGGCCTTCATGGCGTCGCCGCCGGCCCCCACGTCCTGGCGGGCGTTGACGATGTGAAAAGCGATGTTCCCGGCTTCCTCCTCGGGCAGATCCACACCCAGAAGCTCGGAAGTACGCCGCAGGCCCCGCAGGCCCACCTCAAATTCCCGGCGGTAAAAATGCTTGATCTCCCAGAAAACCCGGTTGGTGACCACAATGCCTTTCTTCTGGCGCTCCACTGCAAAATGAAGGTGATCGGTCAGCATCAGGTAAATGTGGGGAGAAAGGGTCACCCCCATGGACGTCTCCGCATCGGCCACAATGTCCTGGGTCAGTTCCAGATACACCGGCGGGATGGAGGAAAACAGCTCAATCATGGGCTGAGCATCGGGGTTGGACAGCGGAATGAAAACCCGGTCCGAAGGCTGACGGTCTATGGTTTCCCCGGGGCGGCGGCCATAACCGATTCCTTTGCCCAGCAGGATGGATTCCTCTCCGTTTTCATCCTGCACCAGCACGACGCTGCTGTTCAGCACCTTGCGTATCTGCATGGGGTCATCACCGCCTCCTTTGTGTTGATGCTGTCTCGGTTCAGGTCAAATCCTCTCCGTTGGAGGCAATGACTTTTTTGTACCATTCAAAGCTGTCCTTGCGGCTGCGGGCCAGGGTACCGTTGCCCATATCGTCCTGATCCACATAGATGAAACCATACCGCTTGCTCATCTGGTTGGTGGATGCCGAAATCAGGTCGATGGGAGCCCAGCTGGTGTAACCCCACATCTCCACGCCCTCGTCGATGGCCTTGCCCATCTCGCTGATGTGCTGGCGGAAATACTCGATGCGGTAGGGGTCGTGGATGGAGCCGTCGGGCTCCACGGTGTCCTTTGCGCCGATGCCGTTTTCCACAACCATCAAGGGCTTGCGGTAGCGGTCGTACAGCTCAATCAGACTGTAGCGGAGGCCCTTGGGGTCAATCTGCCAGCCCCAGTCGCTGGTGGCCAGATAGGGATTCTTGACGCCCAGAACGGTGTTGCCGGGGGTGCGCTCGGCGTTGGGGTCCACCGACTCGGTCATGGTCATGTAGTAGCTGCAGGACACAAAGTCCACGCAGCCCGCCTTCAGGATGGCGGCATCTTCCGGCTGGGTCTGGATATGGATGCCCTTGCGCTCAAACATCTTGAGGATCAGGCGGGGATATTCGCCCCAGACGTGGACGTCGGCGTAGAACAGGTTCTCCAGGTTTTTGGCCTGGGTGGCCAGCTCATCGTCGGGGGCACAGGTGCGGGCGTAGGTGGTGAGCTTGGTCAGCATGCAGCCCACCTTGCTGCCCGGGATGACTTCATGGCAGTCCTTGACCACCAGGGCGCTGGCCACCAGCTGATGGTGCAGGGCCTGGTAGCAGACTTCCAGCAGCTTGTCCTCCGGCACGCGGCTGGGGATGATGCCGGCAGTGGTGAAGGGGTGGCGGATGATGCTGTCCACCTCGTTGAAGGTCAGCCAGTACTTTACATCGTTCTTGTACCGCTCAAAGCAGGTATGGCAGAACTTGGTGAAGCAGTCGATGACCCGGCGGTCGTGCCAGCCGTTGTACTTGGTGGCCAGGGCCAGCGGCATCTCGTAGTGGCTCAGAGTGACCAGCGGCTCGATATGCAGGCGGTGCATCTCGGCGAACAGGTCGCTGTAGAACTGGAGGCCGGCCTCGTTGGGCTGGGCTTCCTCGCCGGTGGGATAGATGCGGGTCCAGGCAATGGACACCCGCAGCATGGTAAAGCCCATCTCGGCAAAGAGGGCCAGGTCCTCTTTGTAGTGGTGGTAAAAATCAATGCCGCGGCGCTTGGGGTACCAGGTGTCCTCGGGGTCGGCCATGGCTGCGGCGATCATCTCGTCGTTGATGGCCATGTGGGCCTTGTAATCCTTGACGTCGGTGTTGGGCTTATAGGTGGCCACATCGGCTACGCTGGGACCCTTGCCGTCCACGTTCCAGGCGCCTTCCACCTGGTTGGCAGCGAGCGCGCCGCCCCAGAAAAAACCTTTGGGAAAACTCATTGTACAGCCTCCAACTTCATCAGGGCGGCGCCGGGCTTGACTGCACCGTCTGCCGCCGGTGTGACGGTAAAGGTGTCGCCGTTGGTCACAACGATGGGGGTAGTGGTGTCGAATCCGGCGGCCTGAATGGCTGCGATGTCAAACTTCATCAGCAGCTGGCCCTTCTGGACTTTGTCGCCGTTTTTGACAGCGGGAGCGAAACCTTTGCCTTCCAGTTTTACAGTGTCCATGCCAATGTGCATCAGCAGCTCAGCGCCGGTGCTGGTGACCATCGAAATGGCGTGCTTGGACTCAAAGACCGACTCAATGGTGCCGTCCGCAGGGGCGTACAGCTCTCCTTTGCTGGGAACCACGGCGATGCCGTCGCCCAGAATTTTCTGGGAGAAAACCTCATCCTTCACGCTGGTCAGGGGAACCGCCTTGCCCTCCAGGGGGCTGGCGATGGTGCAGCTGGCGGGCTTGGCGGAAGAATCCGGAGCAGCCTCTGCGGAAGGAGCGTCGGTGTCGTCCTCGTCTTTGTAGAGGATCAGGGTCAGGATAAAGGATGCGGCCACCGAGATGGCAAAGCCCACGCAGGCCCAGACAAAGTTCATGCTGTTGGCAGGGTCAATGTACATGGCCATGCTGGCAATGCCGGGGCCGACTGCGGCGAAGGCCTTGATGCCCATGAGGCCAATGAACAGGCCGCCGATGAAGCTGGACAGAACCACCGCAATGGTCACCTTGCGGCGCTGCAGGGTGACGCCGTACAGAGCGGGCTCCGTGATGCCGAACAGGCCGGAAATGCCGGCAGAGATGGCAGTGGAGCGGAGATTTTCGTCCTTGGTCTTGATGGCGACTGCCAGGCAGGCGCCGCCCTCCGAGATGTTGTGAGCCAGCGAAGCGGGCAGATACAGCATATCGAAGCCGGGATCAGCAATGGAGGCAACCGCATAGGGAACCAGAGCCTTGTGCATGCCCAGGGAGATCATGAAGGGCAGGATGGCGGCCACCAGGGCGACGGCCAGCCAGCCCAGAGTGTTGTACAGGCCGAGGATGGCAGAAGTCAGCAGGCTGCCGATGTTGTAGCCCAGAGGTCCCAGCAGGAGCAGACCCACGGGGAAGGCCACAGCAAAGCAGAACAGGGGAACAAAGAACACGCGGATGGCCTTGGGGCACCACTTGTTGCACCATTTTTCCAGGAAGGCCATAAAGATGACGATCAGAATGGAGGGGAAAACCTGGCCGGTGTAGCCGATGCTCTGGATGTGGAGGCCAAAGAAGTAGGCGCCGCCCTCGGTCGCCAGCAGGGCGGAGGTGCTGGGGGAGATCATGGCCGCAGCCAGAGCCACAGCAACCAGTTTGTTGCAGCCGAATTTGGTGGCGGTGGTGAAGGCCACCAGAACGGGCAGATAATACAGTGCCGCGTCGGCCACATTATAGAAGACCTGATACACCACATCGGAGGAAGAGAGGAGGCCGAAGGTGGTGAAGATGGTCAGGATGGCCTTCAGGACGCCGGCGCCTGCGATGGCGGGAACCAGAGGCTGGAAAATGCCCACCATGTAGTCCAGGATCAGGCCGCCGATGTTCTTTTTGCCGCCGGATGCGGCAGCGGGTGCTGCGGCGTTGAAGCTGCCCAGCTTGAGCAGCTCATCGTATACCTCGATGACATCGTTTCCGATGACCACCTGGCACTGGGGGCCGCTTGCGATGACGCCCATGACGCCGGGGGTCTTTTTCAGTGCGGCAGCATCCGCCTTGGCGGGGTCGGCCAGGGTGAAGCGCAGCCGGGTGGAACAGTGTTCCAGATGCGAGACGTTTTTATCTCCGCCCACCAGGCGCAGAACGTCCGCAGCAGTCTGCTTGTAGTTTTTCACTTGAGAAATCCTCCTTGTTGACTGTACACATCCTTTGCCATTCGGCCAAAATGGCAAAAGAAAAAGACCCAACAGAACACAACCTACAGCTTCCCCCTCTTGTGCTAAAGAAATGGTAAGCCTGGGATGTTCCGTCAGATCCTGCCTGCATGACCAGTGACATGTCCAACCGGTAACTTGTATCCATAGTATAGCAAAATGCACGCCCCGACGCAACATCCAATTCACACAAAATTCATACTTTCAATTTGTGCAGATATACTTTGACAGGGCGTGAATTTGTGTATGGACAAAGCAGGAAAGACAGCGGGCATGGCCCGGGTGGAACGGTGGCGCATACATGGCAAAGCCCTCCTGCGGAAGATTCTCTTACCATAGGAAGCCTTTTCGCTGCCTGTTGAGGCAATTTAAAATAGAACGCTCAAGAGAACGGGCGATGGGTTCGTTTTGGCCAGGCAGGATTGAAACCAGGGGACCAGCAGGCTGAAAAATCGAAAAGCGGCAGAGGCTTTTGGGCCCTGCCGCTTTTGTTTATCAGGAGAGACATCAAATTTCAAATCCTATGCCTCCCGATGTTATTTGTCCTTTTCCTTGTGGCGGTTCCTTCGATGCAGATACACTTCTTTATTAAACGGAACGATATAGGTGCATTCGTAGTGAATCGCTGTAATGTTGCTGTGGACAAAGACTCGGCCGTCCCGCAGGTAACCCCGCGAAGTGATGCAGAAGGCCGGTTCACCTTTTTTGCAGCTGAGCAGACCCGCTTCTTCACGGGTCAGCTGGGTGGGACGGTAGGTGGTCATAAAACGTGAGATGCGATAGCCTTGTTCCATCGCAAGGTTTTGGATGGAATCTTCCACGCTCTCTCTGTCCACATAGGGAAACAAGGTGCAGGGAAGGTAGCCCGTTTCGATCTGGGTCTTGATATAGTTCATGATCCGTACCCGGCGGAACTCCCATACTTCTTCGCTGGCCTCAATGTCAAAAATCCGGATCAGCTCCGGGCCCGCCTTTATTTTGCGCAGGGACAGCATTTCAGAGCGAAGGGTACTGTACTGGATCTGGGTGGCCGAATTGTAGACCATCGGATATTTTTGGACGTTTCTCCGAATGTAGATGCCGTCTCCGCGCTGGCGGTGAATCATGCCCATCCCTTCCAGACGGTTCAGGGCCTGCTGGACGGTGTAGCGGGATACCCCGTAGTCTTGTGCCAGGACACGTTCCGCCGGCAGCTTTCCCTCAGGGAATTGATGCTGAAAGATCTTGCTGATCAGATCTTCGATCAAAAACTGCGTCTTTTTGGCTGTCATCCTGGCACCTCTTTTCGATCTGTCACGGTGTAACCAGTGTTCCGTCCGGCACACGGCTTTGGGTCCACTCATGGGGACGATAAGTACAGGGATACTGGCCGGCCAAGGCCTCGTCAAAGTCGACACCGATGCCCGGGCGGTCTATGGGATAGAAGTAGCCGCCGACCGGTTCCGTGTACCCGGGGAACAGGCTCTTGGTGTTGTCTTTCAGCTCGATGTTCTCCTGAATGGCAGCGTTATGGCAATGGATGTTCAGGTGGGTGTTCACGGCAAGCCCGATGGGAGTGATGTCCGAGGGGGTATGCCAGGCGATGCCCACGCCATAAGCCTCTGCCACCGAGGCCACCTTCAGCGCCGGCGTAATGCCGCCCAGCTGAGACACGTGGCAACGCAGGTAGTCGATCAGGCGGCCTTCCAGCAGGGGCATCCACTCGGTGGGATTATTGAAGAGCTCGCCGGTGGCAATGGGGGTGGAGCACTGGGTGCGCAGCTGGGCCAGCCAGGCGTTTTGATCCGGCGGCAGCAGATCCTCAATGAAATAGGGGTGGTATGCCTCAACCTGTTTGGCAAAGTTGAGGGCCTGGGTTGGGCTCAGTCTCTCGTGCACATCGTGCAGAATATGGAAGGCGTCTCCATATTTCTCCCGCAGCAGCCGGAACATGGTCAAGGTGTTCCGCATATAGTCGTCCGGGTCAAAATAGGCTCCGGGCAGGGGATGCTCCGGCGTCTGGAGGTGGTCCGGATTCCCGCCGTAAAAGCCCAGCTGGCAGCGGATGTGCCGGTAGCCTTCGCTGCGGATGCGCTTCACTTCTTCATAGAGCTGTTCCATGGTATCTGCCACGGCGTGGGTGTAGGCGGGAATAGCCGTGCGGGCACGGCCGCCCCACAACTCGTACAGCGGCATCTCAGCCAACTTGCCTTTGATGTCCCACAGAGCCATGTCCACCCCGGAAACTGCATTGTTCAGGACCGGACCGTTGCGCCAGTAGGCGTTCACCATCATCAGGTGCCACAAATCCTCGATTTCGTTGGCATCCCGTCCAATCAGAAGGGGACGCAGGTATTCCTGAACGGTGGTCTGGACGGCCAGAGGCCGTTGCTGAAAGGTGGCGCAGCCAACGCCGTAAACACCCCGGTCGGTCAGAACCTTGACCACCACCAGATTGTGGCGGTCGGGGCGGACTACATAACATTGGACATCTGTGATGATTGTCGCTTTCACAAAAAGAACCTCCTTCGTTTCTGCTGCAGACTGTTTCCTGTCCACGCAGCCTGGACGGCATTGCAGACAGGGGATGTGCCATGGATTTCAGAACGGGCGGTTCTCCATCAGCGCTTTGATTAAACCACACAGCTTCGCCTTTCGTCAAGAGTTGCTGATTTTTCTAATAAAAGTTAATAAAAAACAGTCCAATTTTCCTGGACTTGTTTTGAGAAAATGAAATAACATGCGATTTATCGATGGATATGTGTGGACGGCATCAAAATCCTGCCGGTTTTTAACATTTGCCCATTTCCGGTGGACTTGCTATACTCCTTTCCAGAAAGCGGGCGGCCCATGAGGCCTGGCACGGGATGAAGCCAGGCGACCCATTTGCGGTAGAAGATCATCCCGAACGGAAAAAGACAGGATACACAAATGGAATGGTCTGAACAGGAGGACTGTTGCGATGGAACTCTCAAAGTCTGTTGCCAGCATCATTGCGCATGTTGGCGGTAAAGAAAACATTGTAAATGTGTGGCACTGTATGACCCGGCTCCGCTTTGAGCTGGTGGACTACGACAAGGCTGATATGGAAGCGATCAAAGCGATTCCGGATGTGATCGGCGTCCAGTTCGCCAAAGGACAGGTGCAGATTGTCATTGGCACCACCGTGGAGAAATTCTATACCGAGGCCATGAAACAGCTGGGCCTGGATGCGGCCAAAGAGGCGGACAAAGCCCCGGCGGATGAACCCAGCGGCGAAAAGAAGGGCCTGGTTTCCCAGTTCATGGATCTGATGTCCGGCATTTTTGGACCCATTGTGCCGGCCATTGCAGGCGCCGGTATGATCAAAGGTCTGATGACCGGCCTGGTTGCCCTGAATGTGATTTCCAACACGACGGACACCTACCTGATTATTGATATGCTGGCCAGCGGCGTATTCAATTTCCTTCCCTTCCTGGTGGCGGCTTCCGAGGCCAAAAAGCTGAAGACCAACCAGTATCTGGCCATTGCTCTGGCAACCGTCATCATGTACCCCACCATGGTGAATGCGGCCGCAGCCGGCGAAATCAGCAACTTCTATCTGTTTGGGATGATTCCTGTCCCGGTGTTTAACTATTCGAGCTCGGTTATCCCCATCTTCTTTGGCGTGCTGCTGATGAGTTATGTGCACCGCTGGGTGGACCGCATCATTCCCAGTGCAGCCAAAACCGTGATTGTCCCCACCCTGACCCTGTTTATCAGCGGCATCCTGACCCTGACCGTCGTGGGCCCCATCGGCATTTATCTGGGCCGTGGTCTGGCATCGGTTGTCAATACGGTTTATGACATCAGCCCTGTTCTCTGCGGCGTCTTCTTTGGTGCAATTCGCCCTGTGTCGATTCTGGTAGGTATGCACCACGCCATGACCCCCATTGCCATGGAAAACTTCGCCTCTCAGGGCTGGGATATGCTGATGCCCATGATGTTTGTAGCAAACCTGTCCATCGTGGGCGCCGCTGCCGGCTGCTACTTCAAAGCCAACTCCAAGTCTGAAAAAACCGTGATCGGCGGCGCTGTGCTGTCGGGCTTCCTGGGCATTACCGAGCCGGCTCTGTTCGGCGTGCTGACCAAGTACAAGATGGCCTTTGTTGCCGCTACGGTGGGCAGTGTGGTAGGCAGTGCTTTCATCAGCTTCTTTGGCGTCCGTCTGTATGGCTACATCACTTCCAGCGTGTTCAGCATTCCCGCCTACATCGGACCGTATTTCCCCTTCGCTGTTCTGGGCTGGATCATTACCCTGGCCGTCTCGTTCTCTCTGTCCTATCTGCTGGTTGTTAAAATGAACCGCAGCTGATCATCCGCTGCGCATAAAAGAGGGCATACAGGTTTGACCTGTATGCCCTTTTTCTGGTTGTTTGGTCAGGGGATCACATCTTATTTGATGCTGTAGAGCATACATATGTGAAGCCCATAGAAGCCGATGCCTGCGGATTCCAGGAAACGATCCATATTTGGCTGCCAGTTATAGGAAGGGTAGAATACATAGCTGGAGTAGGAAATATAGCCTTTGCCGGTTTTGCTCTTCAGCTCGCTCAAAACGGTGTCTTTGTTCTCACCGCGGGCGATCCGGAGGGCAGCTCTGGACATCTCGGCGTCCCAGGACATGGGACTGACGCCGGCGGCCGACCGGGCTTCGTTGATATGAGTGAAATAGTTATACCCCTGCCCAAAGCCGTAGGCTGCCGGGACGGTGCCGCTGGCCATAATATTGCTCTGCACCACGTCGGCAGCATACAGGATGTATTTGTCCGGCACTTCTTCATAGGTTTTGCAGAAGCGAAGATACCGGATGGCCCCGCCGGCGGCGATGTTGTCCTCCACCTGGGGGTCAAAGACATAGTCCACCCCGTGGATGTTGATGACGCACCAGGCGTGGCCGGTGTAGCCGCCGGCAGCCCGGTGGGTCTGGCCGGTTTGGATTCTGGCGTCAAAACCGATCATCCGGGCCAGCACCGCAAAGGCTGCCGAATAATTGTCGCATACGCCCACCCGCTGGGTCATGATCGAATAGGCATCCTCTGCGAGCCAGCCACCCTGGTTCAGATTGGACAGGACACTGCCATAGGAGCAGTTCTGAATCAGCCAGTCATAGCAGCCCCGGAGCTGTTCATAGGGCGTGGAGCCGCCCACCTGGGCCAGGATTTGGTCTGCCACCGTCAGCAGCGGTTCCGGCCAGTTGCGGTCGGGAGTAAGGGTGGCGTTGGCGATGCGGGCCTCTGCTCCGGTAAGGCTCTGCTGGGCCTGGTAGGCCTGCTGGGCATTTTCCTCCAGCACAAAAGGCTGCCCGGTCCGCAGGGAATAGGCGGCCCGGCCTTCGCCGGCGCCAAAGTTCAGATAGTGCAGATAGAGATCTTCCAGATAGAGGTCTCGCCCGTAGGCTTGCATCAAGTCCGGGTTATCGCTGACATAGCGGGCAAAGTCAAAGTCGCTCACAGGGTCCGCCGCACTGGCCCCCATGGCCAACATCCCGCAGCTTGCCGCCAGCACCACCAGGAAGAACAACGCACGGTAAAGATGTCGTTTCATCATTGGATACCTCCTCACACGGCGGCTGCAAGAGCGCAGCCGCTCTTTTACTATAAAGATAGCAAAAAAGAGAGGCTGCGTAAAGCTTTTGGCGCAGAGATGTGATGTTTTTCTTCAAAGCAATAATAACAGGCGTTCCACACTGGAAAACGCCTGGCAAACATATTGGACAAAGAGAATCACCCGCAGCTTCCCGAAGAACAGGGAGGCGGCGGGTGATTTGACTCTTATTCAAACTGCAAAAACTTGTAGGCCGGCACATCCAGCGCCTGGGCGATCCGCAGCAGGGTGGTCAGGGAGATGGGCTTGTACATGCCGGGGGCTTCAATCTGGCCGATGTAGGAGGTGGCCACTCCCAGCTTGTCGGCCAGCTTTTCCTGAGTGTAACCCTGCAGCTTGCGGTAGTAGGCGACCTTCAGGCCGATCATTTTGTATTCCTGTTCAAATTCACGTTCCATGGCGTACACCTCGTGTCTTCATTGTACGGAAGAATGGGGTGATTTTTTATTCCATAAACATATTGCAATTATTACTTCAATAGTTATAATAATAAGTGCAAAGGTTGTTGTTTTGCTTTGCTGCGTCCAAAATGCGCACAGCGGATCACAAAAGGCACGGCATGGGAAAGGGAGGTCGGATATGTTTTTGGAGGATCTAGCCATACTGGCGGATATTGTAGGCGATATTGTGACGCTGCCGGTAAAAGTAGCCCACTGGTCGGTGGAGCTGGGCAATGATATCACCGAGACGGTGGCTCAGGACATTCAGAACCGGATTGAAGGGAATCCGGAGCAGGAAGCCCGCACTTCCTATACCGTTCGGGACGAAGCAGAGGAAATTGTCTCCAAAAGCAACACCCGATACC
>NZ_NFKB01000038.1:0-33239 GCF_002160175.1 Faecalibacterium sp. An192 | reverse complement strand
GGCAGACCGCACTTCCATTTTAAGCAAAGGGAGTTTTTCTGTCATCATCATCGACATAAGTCTTTTTTCGAACCACTCGCCTAGCGAGTGGTTTTCGTTATACAAAAACACCGCTCTCCGGTTGGGAGAGCGGTGCAACAGCTGCAAAATATAAATTACTTGCGGCCAAAACGACGATTGAAGCGGTCCACACGTCCGCCGGTATCAACCAGCTTCTGCTTACCAGTGTAGAAAGGATGGCACTTGGAGCAAACTTCAACGTGGATCTCGGGCTTGGTAGAGCGGGTCTGGATCACATTGCCGCACGCACAGGTGATGGTGCAGTCAACGTAGTTGGGATGGATACCCTGTTTCATACGATTCACCTCATTTCTGGTTCTGACAAATAGGGGCCATATTCCATGTATGTGCCCATCACAACCTTCAATTTCGGCTACCCCGTCGAGCGGCCTTCGGAACGATTGCTATAGTATTATAGCACGGAATTCAGAAAATGCAAGAGGAAAATGCCCTTATTCTCCATAAAATTTCGCCTTTTCCCCACTTTCTGCCCCGGACGCGGCAAAAGCGGGCTGCCTTTGGTTCGGACAGTCCGCTTTTGCTGCGCTGGGGGATGCAGAGTGAGGATAGGTTCAGCCAATCCGCTGTTTTTTGTCCAGACGGATTTTGTCGGCAATCATGGCGATGAATTCACTGTTGGTGGGCTTGCCCCGCATATTGTGGATGGTATAACCAAAATAGCGGTTGAGGGTATCCACGTCGCCGCGGTCCCAGGCTACTTCGATGGCGTGGCGGATGGCGCGCTCCACCCGGCTGGCGGTGGTGGCGTTCTTCTGGGCGATATCGGGGTACAGCCGCTTGGTGACGGCGTTGATGTAATCCGGCGTGTCCACCGCCATCAGGATGGCTTCCCGCAGATACTGGTAGCCCTTGATGTGGGCGGGGACGCCGATCTGATGGAGGATCTCGGTGACCGTCACCTCGTCGCTGTCGGCGGTGGTAAAGGGAGAGCGCTGCTCCGGCTTGGCCGCGGCTTTCAGCACGCGGCTCACCAGGACGCTCTCGTCAAAGGGCTTCACAAAATAATAGGAGAACCCTTCGTCCAGCAGTTCCTGGACCATTTCTTCGCTCTGGAAGGCGCCGGTGACAAAAAAGGACGTGTGCCACTCCCCTGCGGCATTATACCGCTGCTTGATGGTCAGAGCATCCAGCCCGGGCATAAAAGCGTCCAGAAGCACCACGTTGGGCCGGATGGAAAGCATCTTCTGCAGAACCTTGCTGCCATCCTTTTCCACCACGGTCACGTCCACGCCTTTCTGCTCCAGCGCCTCGCGGCACAGAGGGGTGACCTCTGCTCCGGTGTCTGACATCAAAAACTTAATCTTGTCCATGATTGTTCTCCTCCCATGCGTAAAATGAACCCAGTCAAGCCCGCCGCTGCCGACACAGCGGCCGGAAGTTCGCGGTATCACTCCAAGGGGCGCATGAGAGGCCTTGCACCGGCGTCTTTTCCACAAAAGCATTGCAGCAAGCGCTTTTTCGAGCATTCCCTGGCCGTTTCGGCGAATCAGATGCACCCCGTCCTTGCACCATAGATTTTACCATATTTTACCAGTCTATTCAACAGCAAAAATTGCCATATTTTGGGAATTTTGGCCCGCCGGTTTATCTTTCTGTTCCATCAGCTCGGGTTGCGCTCACTCCTGTTCCATCATGGCGAGGAATTCCTCCTCGTTCAGCACCGGGATGCCCAGGGCGTTGGCCTTGTCCAGCTTGCTGCCGGCCGCCTCGCCGGCCACCACATAGGCTGTCTTTTTGGACACGCTGCCGCTGGCTTTGCCGCCGTTCTTCACGATCAGGGCCTCGGCCTCCTTGCGGGAAAGGCTGGACAGGGTGCCGGTCACCACAAAGGTTTTGCCCGCCAGACGGTCGGTGCGGGTCTCCCCTTTCCAGGTCATGTTGACTCCCTGTTCTGCCAGACGGCGGATCAGGTCTTCGGTGCCGTCCTTGGCAAAAAACTCCACCACGCTCTGGGCCATGATCTCGCCAAAGCCGTCGATGGTGCACAGAGCTTCCAGGTCGGCCTGCCGGATGGCGTCCATGCTGCCGAACCGTTCGGCCAGCAGGGCCGCGGCCTTATAGCCGATGTTGCGGATGCCCAGGCCAAAGAGCAGTTTGTCCAGATTGTTCTCCTTGGAGTGGGCAATGGCCCGCAGGAGGTTGTCGGCGCTCTTGTCCTTGAACTTGTCCAGGGTCAGCAGCTGCTCCTTGGTGAGGGTGTAGAGGTCTGCCGCCGACCGGACCAGGCCGCGGTCCACCAGCTGGGTGCAGACCGCCACGCCCAGTCCGTCGATGTCCATGGCGTCCCGGGACGCAAAGTGGATCAGGTTCCGCAGGGACTGGGCCGGGCATTCGGGGTTGACACACCGCAGGGCCGCTTCATCGGCCAGGTGAACCACCGGCGCGCCGCAGGAGGGGCAGACGGTGGGCATCTGATAGGGCTGAGCGCCCTCGGCGTGGGCGGTGACTCCGATCACCTCAGGTATGATGTCCCCTGCCTTGCGCACCTGGATGGTATCGCCGATGCACAGGCCAAACTGACGGATGAATTCCTCATTGTGGAGGGTGGCCCGGGCCACGGTGGTGCCGGCCAGGAACACCGGCTCAAAGGATGCGGTGGGAGTCAGCACGCCGGTGCGGCCCACCGCTACCTCGATGTCCAGCAGGCGGGTCTCCTTCACCTCGGGGGGATACTTGAAGGCGATGGCCCACCGCGGGAATTTGGCGGTGGAACCCAGCTGGGTCCGCTGGGCAAAGTCGTTTACCTTAATCACAGCGCCGTCCATATCGAAATCCAGCCCGGCGCGGCCCTGGCCGATCTGCTCGATTTCGGCAATGGCCTCCTCAATGGTGTGGACCAGATGGTAGCGGGGCGAGACCGGCAGACCCAGGCTCTTGAGGTAATCCAGGCTTCCGGCATGGGTGGTCAGCTCGGCGCCTCGGATCTGCTGTACATTAAATATAAAGATGGACAGACCCCGGCTGCCGGTGATTTTGGGGTCCTTCTGGCGCAGCGAACCGGCGGCCGCGTTGCGGGGATTTTTGAACGGAGAGCCTCCCTGCAGCTCCTGCTCCTCGCACAGCTTCTGGAAAGCAGCATGGGGCATATAGACTTCGCCGCGGACTTCCAGATACTCCGGCGCGCCTTTCAGGGTCTTGGGGATGCTGCGGATGGCCTTGACGTTCTCGGTGACGTCCTCGCCCACCACGCCGTCGCCCCGGGTGGAAGCCCGCACCAGCTGGCCGTTCTCGTATTCCAGGCTGCAGGACAAGCCGTCGATCTTGATTTCCACTACATACTCCGGTTCCACGCCGGCGTCCCGGACGCGGCGGTCAAAGTCCCGCAGTTCATCAAAGCTGAACGCGTCCAGAAGGCTTTCCATTTTGACGGCGTGGGTGACCTTGGCGAACCGCCCGCTGGGAGTGCCGCCCACGTGCTGGGTGGGGGAATCCGGGGTGACCAGCTGGGGGAAATCCGCCTCCAGCTGGCGCAGCTCACGGGTCAGGGCGTCATATTGGAAGTCCTCCAGCTCCGGGGCGTCCTGGTCGTAATATAACCGGTTATTGTACTCGATGATGGCGCGCAGCTCCTCAGCGCGCTTTTTTGCTTGTTCCAGTTCCAACATAGTTTCTCTCCTACCTTTGGTGGGGTCCCCGGGAAACGCCGGGGCACATCCACATCATACCACAAATTGCGTTTCATGAAAACGACCGGCAGGCAAAAACAATCGACAAAAAGTGTCGCCCGTTCCGTCTCAAACTGCAAAAAATGTCCGCACCCCGTTAGAATCCTCGTTCATAGCACAATATTATCATTTCAAGAAAAAGGACGGATGGCAGCCCTGTGCGGTTGACTGTAAATCTCTCGACAATATACAAAACGTATTATCGTCATTTTATAGTGCGTTGGTACGTGTATTTTTGGACTCGATTCTGCCAGAGGGCAAAAAAATACAGCGCACCGGGCAGGATGAACCTGCCGCGGTGCGCTGCAGTCAATGTAACGCTGGGTCTGATTCAGAAATCAGATCGAAATGGTGTTGCAGACGTCGATCAGGACGGGGTCGAGAGACTTGGTCATCTCCAGAGCTTCGTCCACAGGGTAGTCCACCAGAGTCTCGCCGCGCATACCGACGATGCGGTTGAACTTGCCCTCTTCGATCAGGCAGACGGCACGATAGCCCATGGCCGAAGCATTCACGCGGTCACGCAGGGTGGGCGAACCGCCGCGCTGCACGTGGCCCAGAATGGTGGCGCGGGAATCGATGCCGGTACGGGCCTGGATCTCGTTGGCGATCTCCTGTGCATGGCCCACGCCCTCGGCGACAATGATGATGAAGTGATTCTTGCCGGTCTTCTTGGTCATCTCGATGCGGTCCAGGATGTCCCGCTGCATATCGAACTCGTACTCCGGCAGCAGCACAGCCATAGCGCCCGAAGCAATGGCCACATTCAGAGCAATGTAGCCTGCGTTGCGGCCCATGACCTCGACAACGCTGCAGCGGTCATGGCTCTGGGTGGTGTCGCGCAGCTTGTCGATCATCTCCATGGCGGTGTTCATGGCGGTGTCGTAGCCGACGGTGTAGTCGGTGCAGGCGATATCGTTGTCGATGGTGCCGGGCAGGCCGATCATCGGGATGCCGCGGTGAGCCAGCGCACGGGCACCGCGGTAGGAGCCGTCGCCGCCAATCACAACCAGGGCATCGATGCCCAGCTCACGGCACTTGGCTGCGCCCTTGTCCTGACCTTCCTTGGTCTTGAACTCCAGGCAGCGGGCCGTATACAGGATCGTACCGCCGTCCTGAATGATATTCGAGACACTGCGCAGGTTCATCTCGTAGCACTCGCCGTTCAGCAGGCCGTTGTAGCCGCGCTGAATGCCGATCATACGGTAACCTTTGTGGATGCCAGTACGAACGACTGCACGCACCGCTGCATTCATGCCAGGTGCGTCGCCGCCGCTGGTCAGTACGCCAATGGATTTGATCTGTCTCTCCATAGTGGAAATCCTCCCATTCACATATGCCTTTTCCCTTTTATAAATGTTTCAATCCTTCTCATTCCCAGTGGCTCCTTCCCTGCCCTTTTGAGGGGGAAGTCTGCCTCAGCCGGGACCCTGCCGTCCCGGCCGATGTGCAGCAAAGACCCATGGGCCTGTGCCGTATTACAGACATTATAGCACATTTTGTCCAGTTTGAAAACAGTGCACCCGTCTCGATTCACTCACATACATGTTATTTTGTTGCAACATTTCCCTTGCCCAGCAGCCGTTCCAGCTCCCGGTAAAGCAGCGGATGCCCCGACGTGTACAGCCGGCGCGGTACAGCGAGCTTTTTTTGGGTGTCGCATAAATACAAAATAACCGGAATATTTCCGTCAAAGATTTCGAGCAGGTTGATGACCTTGTCGTATTCCCGGCTGCTGCGGGACGGCAAACGGATATACAGCCGCCGGGGTGCTTCCTTGACGGGATCGGGGTGATAGTCCTCCGGTGCGGCCGGGTTGTACCGGTCGATGGGGATGATGGACTCGGCCATCAGCTTGGCGGGTTCGTCCTCCCGCACCGACAGCCGGCCGTCGATGACCACGACGGCGTTTTCCTGCAGAGAATCCCGGAAGGTGTCCAGCACCCGCGGGAACACGATGACTTCCAGCGTGCCGGTCAGGTCCTCCACACTGGTAAAGGCCATCATGGAGTTGTTCTTGGTGGTCATCATCCGGTTTTTAACCACGGTACAGACGATCCGCACCTTGGTGTTGTCCAGCTGATGGGCGTCCTCCCCTGTCAGCATCTTGATGCTATGGGAGGCGTACCGGGCCGACTGCTCCCGGTAGGCGTCCAGCGGATGACCCGAAAGGTACAGTCCGCTGACCTCCTTCTCCATTTTAAGCAGGTCGCCGTGGGGATATTCAGGCAGGTTCTGCAGCTCATAGCCATCCGAGACCGGCTCTTCTCCGCCGGCCATAACCGCGAACAGGTCCAGCTGGCCTTCCAGATTCCGGCGGGCGTCGTTCTCGACGCTTTTCAGGATGCCCTCCACCGCTTCCACCTGGCTGCGGCGGGTGGCGCCCATGCAGTCAAAGGCGCCCGCCTTGATGAGGCACTCCACGGCCCGGCGGTTCAGTTCGTTGCCGTGCATCCGCTTGCAGAAATCGTAGAGGCTGGAGAATGGTTTCCCTTCCCTCTCCCGGACCACGTTCTCGATCAGGTTGCGGCCCACGTTCTTGACGGCGTTGAGGCCAAAGCGAATCTGGCCGGTGCCGTCGGCGGTGAAGCCGCCGCCCGAAATATTGATATCCGGCGGCAGAACCCGGATGCCCAGCCGGGAACACTCGGCGGTGTACTCGATGACCTTGTCGGTGTTGTCCAGAACGCTGGTCAGCAGGGCCGCCATGAACTCGGCCGGATAATGGCACTTGAGGTAGGCGGTCTGGTACGCCACATAGGCATAGCAGGCCGCATGGCTCTTGTTGAAGGCGTAGGACGCGAAGCTGGACATTTCGTCGTAGATCTCATTGGCCACCTGCTCCGAAATGCCGTTGGCCACGCAGCCCGGACACTCGTGCCCCGGCTCGGTGCATCCATGGACAAAATGTTCCCGCTCGGCCTCCATGACGTCGTGCTTCTTTTTGCTCATGGCCCGGCGGACGTTGTCGGCCTGGCCAAAGGAGAAGCCCGCCAGCTCCCGGAAAATCTGCATGACCTGCTCCTGATAGACAATGCACCCGTTAGTGACGTCCAGGATGTGGGCCAGCTGGGGCGTTTTGTAGCTGATCTTGTCCGGCTCGTGGCGGTTGCGCAGATACGTGGGGATGGAGTCCATGGGGCCGGGCCGGTACAGGCTGATGAGAGCGATGACATCTTCCAGATTCTCCGGCTGCAGGCCCATCAGGACCTGACGCATGCCCGAAGATTCCAGCTGGAACACGCCCTCGGTCTCACCGCGGCCCAGCATCTGATAGGTCTCCTTATCGTCGTAGTCCAGCCGAGCCATGGTGAAGCCGGGCTCCTTTTTCTGGACGGCGGTTTCCGCGTCCCGGATGACCGTCAGGGTGCGCAGACCCAGAAAGTCCATCTTGAGCAGGCCCAGCTCCTCAATCTCGGTCATGTTAAACTGGGTGACCGGCAGACCGTCGTTGGTGGCCAGAGGCAGATAGTAGTCCACCGGCTCCGGGGTAATGACCACGCCGGCGGCGTGGGTGGAGGCGTGCCGCGGCATGCCTTCCACCTTGGCGGCGGTGTCGATCAGTTCCTTGACCTGAGGGTCGGCGTCGTACATCTTTTTCAGCTCGCTGGAAACCTCCAGAGCCCGTTTCAGGGTCATCTTGAGTTCCATGGGGACCTGCTTGGCCACCGTATCCACATTCTGGTACGGCAGGCCCATCACCCGTCCCACGTCCCGGATGGCGTTGCGGGCGGCCATGGTACCGAAGGTGACAATCTGCGCCACATGGTCCGAGCCGTATTTCCGGTTGACGTAATCAATGACCTCCTGGCGGCGCTCGTAGCAGAAATCCACGTCGAAGTCCGGCATGCTGACTCGCTCGGGGTTGAGGAACCGCTCGAAAATCAGATTATACCGGATGGGGTCGATGTCGGTGATCCCCACGCAGTAGGCTGCGATGCTGCCGGCGCCCGAACCACGTCCCGGTCCCACCGGGATATTCTGGCTCTTGGCGAAATTGATATAGTCAAAGACAATCAGGTAGTAGTTGGTGTAGCCCATGGAGCGGATGACGCCAATTTCATAGGCCAGACGTTCCTTGTTGGCCTCGGGAACATCGGGGCCATACCGGCGCTCCAGGCCTTCCCAGCAGAGCTTTTCAAAGTAAGCCTGGTTGTCCATCCCGTCGGGGGCCTTATAGTATGGAATCTTGGTGTGGCCAAAGTCAAAATCAAACTGGCACTGCTCAGCGATTTTGACGGTATTGGCGCAGGCCTCCGGCACCATCGAAAAGAGATCGTACATCTCATCGGTGGTTTTGACGTAGAACTCGTCGGTCTGGAACTCCATCTTGTCGGCGTCCTGGATGGTCTTGCCGGTCTGGATGCACAGCAGGATCTCTTGAACCCGGGCGTCCTCCTTGCGGAGGTAGTGAGCGTCGTTGGTGGCCGCCATGGGGATGCCGGTATCCCGGGCCAGCTGGATCAGCTGGGGCAGGACGGTTTCGTCCTGGGCCAGGCCGTGGTCCTGCAGCTCGATGTAGTAGTTTCCCTGTCCAAACAGGTCGTTGTACCAGAGGGCGGCGGATTTGGCCCGCTCATAGTCCCCTGCCAGCAGGGCCTGGGGGATTTCACCTGCCAGACAGGCCGACAGGCAGATCAGTCCCTCATGGTACTGTTCCAGCAGCTGCTTGTCCACCCGGGGCTTGGAGTAAAAGCCCTCGGTGAAGGCGGCCGACACCATCTTGATGAGATTTTTGTAGCCGGTTTCATTCTTGCACAGCAAAATCAGATGGTTGTTGCCGTCGATCTTGTTGACCTTGTCAAACCGGGTGCGGGTGGCCACATAGACCTCGCACCCGATGATGGGCTGAATGCCGGCCTTTTTGGCGGCCTTGTAAAACTGCACGCAGCCGTACATGACACCGTGGTCGGTGCAGGCGACGGCAGTCTGGCCGCACTCCTTGACCCGGTCCATCAGCTGGTCAATCCGGCAGGCGCCATCCAGCAGGCTGTATTCGGTGTGAAGATGCAGGTGCACAAAGCCGCGCTGTGCGGCGGTGGATTCACTCACGGTGTGGATTCCCCCCCTCTTTCCGGGCCCGCAGGTCGGCCGACATCGCCTCCAGGCGTTTCAGCCGGTGGGCCAGGCCCGATTTGCTGGGCCGCGGCTCAAATGTTTCGCACAGGGCCGCCAGAGACAGCTCCGGGTACTGAAGCCGCTTGACGGCGGTTTCCCGCAGCGGCTCAGGCAGAGTCTCCAGGGCATCCTGCTCCTGAAGATACCGCAGCGCCTTGATGGCCGAGGCGTTGGCCCGCACCATCTTGCCCAGGTTGGCGGTCTCGCAGTTGGTATAACGATTGACCTGATTGCGGACCGACTTGACGGCCCGCTCGGTGTTCATCAGGCCGGCGGCCTTTTCTGCCCCCATGAAAACCAGCAGGGACTGAATGTTGGCGCAGGCCTTGAGATAAACAACGTTGACCCCTTTGCGGCGGCTGCGCCGGGGGGCAAACTCATGCTCTGCCAGCAGAGCTTCAAAATCCCGCGCCAGATTGGTACGCGGGGTGGTAAATTCGAGATGATAGCCTTTCTGGGGATCGGTGACGGTGCCGCAGCAGAGAAATGCAGCCCCTACATAGGCGCTGACGCTCTTGGGGCTGCGGATCAGGGCCGGGTCAATCTGGAGGCTTGTCTCATTGCCATTGGTCCCGAAAAGGGCGTGCATCTGGCTCACCTGTTCCGGCTGGCTGATGCTGAACTCATACATGGGGCCGCTGGCGTGATCCCGGCTGCGGACCTCGCCGCGGATGCCGCAGCGCGCAAAGCACTGCCGGGCATAGTCGGCGGTCTCAGCCTGTTCGGTCTGGATCACCAGGCCCCTGGCATCAAAATGTTTTGCAAAGCAGGCCAGCCCATAGCAGGCCGCCCGAACGGTATTTTCTCCGGTGAGCTCCCGCCCGGCGATCTCGCATCTGGCCTCGGAGGCAAAGCTCATGCTCTGTTCCTTCCTTTTTATAATAGGTTTACCGGGCGGCGTCCCGGTGCTGAATGCTGACGGCGTAGCCCAGCTGTTCGCAGTATTCGGCGATCTTGCGGGCAAAGGTGATGGAGCGGTGTTTGCCGCCGGTGCATCCCACTGCGATGGTCAGCTCGCTCTTGCCTTCCTTGACATACAGGGGGATGGCGTAATCCAGCAGGTATTCAATCCGCTTCAAAAGCTCCCTGGACTCGGCAAACTGCATCACATAGTCCACCACTTCCTGGTCCATGCCGGTTTTATGCTTGAGGCCCGGCACATAGAAGGGGTTGGGCAGGCAGCGCACGTCCAGCACCAGGTCTGCCTCGCCCGGCAGACCGAACTTGAACCCAAAGGACATGACGTTCAGACGCATGGCAGCCTTGGCCCCGCCGCCCGGCAGGAACAGATCGCAGATCCGCTCCTTGTTCTGGGCGGTGGACAGCAAAGTAGAGTCGATGACGTAGTCGGCACGGTCCAGCAGAGGCTGCAGGATTTCCCGTTCCCGGGCCAGGGCCTCGGTGGTGGGGATATCCTCCGCCTGGCTGATGGGGTGGCGGCGGCGTGTCTCTTTGTAGCGGCGGCAGAGGACCTCGTCCGAGGCATCCAGGAAGAGGATTTTATAGGGCGTCTGCTGCAGATCCAGCTGGGCCAGCGCCTCCCGGATTTCCTCCCGGGTGCGGCAGCCCCGCACGTCCATCGAGATGGCCACCCGGTCCAGCTGGCTGTCGCCGGCCCGGGAAAAGGCCACGATTTTCGGCAGCAGCCAGGCCGGGATATTGTCCATACAGAAATACCCGATATCCTCCAGCGCATTCATCGAGACGGATTTGCCCGCCCCCGAAAGTCCGCTTACAATCAACAGCTCCATAACCGCTCCCCTACTTCCTTCAACATTCTACAACCCGGATCTCCTTTTCCAGAGTAAAGCCGGTTTGTTCCCTCACAATGGTCTGGACTTCCTGGCAGAGGGCCAGCACATCGGCGCAGGTGGCCCCGCCCAGATTCACCACAAAGCCGCAGTGCTTCTCACTGATGGCGGCCCCGCCGTGGCGGTGGCCCCGCAGCCCGCACTGTTCGATCAGCGCGCCCGCAAAAGCGCCCACCGGGCGCTTGAAAGTGCTGCCTGCGCTGGGCTTATCCAGGGGCTGCTTGTCGCGGCGGCGGCCCATCAGTTCGTTCATCTGGTCGCTGATTTTCTGGGGATCACCCGGCGTCAGCCGCACCTGGGCCGAGAGGATGCAGTCCCCGTTGTCCTCAAAGATGCTGTGGCGATAGCTCAAATCCAGCCCGGCGGCAGGCGTCTCCACGATCTCGCCCTCGGCGGTCAGATGCCGCACCAAGACCAGAACGTCCTTCATCTCTCCGCCATAGGCGCCGGCGTTCATATACACGGCGCCGCCCACGGTGCCGGGAATGCCATAGGCAAATTCCAGACCGGTGAGCCCGGCCTGCAGGGCTGCCATGCAGAGCATGCTCAGGGGCATGCCGGCCGGAGCCCACAGGGTATCTCCTTCCTGCTGGATTTCGCCCTTCATGCCGGCCAGGCAGATGACGGCGCCGTTCCAGCCCTTATCCCCAAAGAGGATGTTGCTGCCGTTGCCCAGAATATAGCAGGGCACCGACAGGGATTTGCACAGGGTGACGGCTTTGCACAGCTCTTCTTCCCGGGTGGGCCGGATGAAAAAGGCTGCCGGGCCGCCGATTTTAAAGGTGGTATGGGCGGACAGCGGCTCCTGTTCCTGATAGGGAACGCCGGCTGCGTCCAGCCCTGCTCTCAATGCGTCGATGGTGTTCTGTTCCAAGGCTCTGCCCTCTCAGTCTACCGTATCGTCCAGACCCAGACGGATCAGCAGCTCCTTGGCTGCGTTGTAACCCATCTTCTTCTGGCGGTTGTTGATGGCGGCTGTCTCCAGCACCACGGCCAGGTTGCGTCCGGGAGAAACCGGAATGGCCGTGCTGGGGATCTTGACCCCCAGAATCTCATAGTACTCGGTCTCCAGACCGGTGCGCTGATAGTTTTTGGTGGGGTCCCAGGCTTCCAGCTGGACCACCAGGTCCACCGTCTCGGTGACCTTGACGGCGCCCACGCCGTACACGCGGGCGACGTTGACAATGCCGATGCCCCGCAGCTCGATGAAGTGGCGGATATTCTCGGGGGCGGTGCCCATGATCTGACGGTTGGAAACCTTGCGCAGCTCGACGGCGTCGTCGGCCACCAGACGGTGGCCCCGCTTGACCAGCTCAATGGCCAGCTCGCTCTTGCCGATGCCGCTGTCGCCCAGGATCAGGATGCCCTCGCCGTACACTTCCACCAGAACGCCGTGCCGGGTGATGCGGGGGGCCAGCTCCATGTTCAGATAGCTGATGAGGCTGCCCATCAGAACGCAGGTGGCCTCGTTGGAGCGCAGCAGCGCAACCTTATACTTCTGAGCCAGCTCCAGCATCTCGGGGAACGGGGTCAGCTCATCGCTGCGGGAGACAATCACCGCCGGCGGCATCTGGCCGAACAGATGGTCCAGGGCCTCATAGCGGCGGTCGGGCGTCTGGACCGACAGAAAGTTCATCTCGGCCAGACCCATGATCTGCAGACGCAGGTTGTCAAAGTACTCATAGTACCCCGCCAGGAACAGGCCCGGGCGGTTGACCTCGGCGATCTCAACGTTGATTTCGCTCAGATCCCGGGGGCTGTAGACCACCTCCATATTGACCCGCTCGGACAGTTTGGCGAGTGATACGGTAAAATTTTCCATCCTTATTTCCTCCCTGTGACCGGCTGCGTCCGGCAGCCGTCCGTTTCGGTCGGGACTTGCAGGCTGTGCGCAAATTTCCCATTTTTTATATTATAATCAAAACCGGTTGGGATTACAATTCCCACAAGGTCATTTTTGTCTTATTGCGTCTGAGCCCATTCTCTTGTATACTGTTGAAGGCGGACGTGAACCATCGCTTTATGTAAACTGGCCTTTACGTAGATTTTACATATTGCCGATTTCACATTTTACATTGCCGCACTATACTTAAATCAAGTACAAGTAAAATTCTTGTAAGAAACATCTCAATGCTGAGCACCGCGCAGGCCAGTTGGATGATACGTGCGCTGCTTTTCCTTGAGAACCGGACACACCGCAGAAACGAGGATATGTATGACAATCACAAATCTATTTTCTCTCCTTGGCGGCCTGGCTCTGTTCCTCTACGGAATGGATTTGATGGGCAAATCCCTTGAGCGGCAGGCTGGCAGCCAGCTGCAGAAAATTCTCAGCCGCCTGACGGACAACCCTGTCAAGGGCTTCCTGTTGGGCCTGGTGGTCACCGCCGTCATCCAGAGTTCCAGCGCCACCACCGTCATGGTGGTCGGCTTCGTCAACAGCGGCATCATGGAGCTGCACCAGGCCATCGGCATTATCATGGGCAGCAACGTGGGCACCACTGTCACCAGCTGGATTCTCAGCTTGACCGGCCTGGAGGGCGACAGCCTGCTGATTCAGATGCTGAAACCCTCCACCTTCAGCCCCCTGCTGGCGTTCATCGGCATCCTGATGTTCATGTTCGGCGGCGAGCGCAAGAAGGGCATCGGCGGCATCCTGGTGGGCTTCGCCATCCTGATGACCGGCATGACCGCTATGTCCGACTCGGTCGCTCCGCTGGAGAATGAGCCCTGGTTCACCGAGCTGTTTGTCCGCTTCTCCAACCCCATCCTGGGTGTTCTGGTGGGCACACTGGTCACCGCCGTCATCCAGAGTTCCAGCGCCAGCGTCGGTATTCTGCAGGCTCTCAGCTCCACCGGCGTCATCACCTTTGGCAGCGCCATCCCCATCATCATGGGCCAGAACATCGGCACCTGTGCCACGGCTCTGATTTCTTCGGTGGGCACCAACAAGAACGCCCGCCGTGCTGCCATCGTCCACCTGTACTTCAACATCATCGGCGTGGTGGTCTTCCTGGTGGCCTTCTACGGCCTGAATGCCGTGTTCCAGTTCTCCTTCATCGGTGACGTGATCGAGCCCTGGGGCATCGCCGTGGTTCACTCCGCCTTCAACCTGGGCGCCACCGCCCTGCTGCTCCCCTTCACCAGTCTGCTGGAGCGTCTGGCTTACCTGACCATCCCCGACGACGAGAAGAAAGAGCGCTTCACCCTGCTGGACGAGCGTCTGCTGAACACCCCCTCTGTGGCAGCTGACCAGGCCCGTTCCGTCACTTCCAAGATGGCCGAGACCGCCCGCATCGGTGTGCTGCAGGCCATGAGCCTGACCCGCAAGTGGGACGCCACCCTGGCCCAGAAGGTCAAGGAAGAAGAAAAGCAGGTGGACAACTACGAGGACGCGCTGGGCACCTATCTGGTCAAGCTGTCCAGCTACGAGCTCAACCACGACGACAGCCAGCAGGTCAATACCCTGCTGCACACCATCAGCGACTTTGAGCGGATCAGCGACTACTCCATCAACCTGCTGAACTCCGCCCAGGAAATCCACGACAAGTCCATCACCTTCTCGGTGGACGCCCAGGAGGAACTGAGCGTCCTGGAGGATGTGGTGCAGGATCTGCTGAACCGCACCACCGAAGCCTTCCGTCAGGGTGACCTGCACCTGGCCAGCAAGGTGGAACCGATGGAGTCGGTGGTCAACGAGCTGGTCCGCGCCATCAAGGCCCGCCACATCGCCCGTCTGCAGGCCGGCAGCTGCTCCATCACCTATGGTTTTGTGCTGGACGACCTGCTGACCAGCTATTCCCGCATCAGCGCACACTGCAGCAACATCGCCGTGGCCCAGATCGAGGTCGCGCAGGACAGCTTTGACACCCACGCTTATCTGTCGGATCTGCGGCACAACCGCGCCGCCGAGGAGAGCGAAGCGTTCCAGCGCAGAGTCGACCGCTACCGTGCACGTTATTCCTTCCCCGGGTCCAACGAAGCTGCTGCCGAAAAGAAATCTGCAGAGGCTGACAAGGCCCAAAAGGAGGAAGGCAACGCATGATCTATATTGTAGAGGATGACGCATCCATCCGGGAACTGGAACAGTATGCACTCCAGTCCAGCGGATACGATGTACGTTCCTTCGAGGAACCGGAGGCCTTTTGGCACGCCATGAAAACCTCGGAGCCGGAGCTGGTCATTCTGGACGTCATGCTGCCGGGGGAGGACGGCTTCTCCATCCTGAAGAAGCTGCGCAACTCCCCCACCCTGCGCCAGCTGCCCATCATCATGGTGACGGCCAAGTCCAGCGAGCTGGACACCGTCCGCGGTCTGGACTGCGGCGCAGACGACTATATCACCAAGCCCTTCGGCATCATGGAATTCCTCAGCCGGGTGCGGGCGGCGCTCCGCCGCTCGGCTCCGCCGGCCAAACCCAACGTCTACTCCTTCCACGAGCTGCTGCTGGACAATGCCCGTCACAGCGTCACGGTGGGCGACACCCCGGTGGATCTGACCTACAAGGAGTACAGCCTGCTGCGTCTGCTGCTGGAAAACACCAATCTGGTGGTGACCCGCGAGACCATCCTGCAGGTGGTGTGGGGCACCGACATTTCGGTGGAAAGCCGGACGGTGGACATGCACATCCGCACCCTGCGCAAAAAGCTGGGCAGCGCGGGCAGCTACATCCTCACCGTCCGCAAGGTCGGCTATAAGCTGGCCGACAGCGAGGAGGGCAGCGAGGAATGAAAACCCGCAGCATGGAGGAAACCATCAGCCGCCGGCTCTATACCATGGGGCTGATGGGCGTGGTGCTGGCGGCGGCGGTCTGCATCTTTGTCTTTCACCGCGCTTTCACCATGCAGGCCTGGAGGGCTCTGGAAAACGAATCCGCCATCCTGGTGTCCCAGTACGAACACGACACCCAGAGCCTGAGCAACTTCGCCTATGACCGCGTCCGCATCACCCTGATTTCCCCCGACGGCACCGTCCTCTATGAGTCCACCGACGCCGACGAGCAGGAGGAGATGGAAAACCATCTCTCCCGCCCCGAGGTCCAGCAGGCCTTTTCGTCCGGCAAGGGAAAGGACATCCGCGACTCGGCTACCACCGGCTATGAAACCTACTACTATGCAGTTCTCCTGCAGGATGGCAACGTCCTGCGCATCGGCCAGGATGCCCAGACCATCTGGACCCTGTACAATGAAGCTCTGCCGGCCATTCTGTTCAGCTGTCTGGTGATTCTGGGCATCGGGGTTTTGCTGGCAAGGGTTCTCACCCGCCGCCTGGTCCGCCCCATGCTGAACATGGCCCACGATCTGGACCGCATCCAGGAAAACGTTCCCTATACTGAGCTGGTTCCCTTTGCGGACGCCATCTGTTCTGACCGCGCCGTGCGGGAGAGCAACGAAAAAATGCGCCAGGAGTTCACCGCCAACGTCAGCCACGAACTCAAGACGCCTTTGACCAGTATTTCGGGCTATGCGGAAATGATCGAGACCGGGCTGGCCCGTCCCGAGGACATCGTTTCTTTCGGGCAGAAAATCCACAGCGAGGCCAGCCGGATGATCCGTCTGGTGAACGACATCATTCAGTTGTCCCACCTGGATTCCTCCGGCGGCACCCATGACTCCCCTGTCATGGAGCCGGTGGACCTGTCGGTCCTCGCCAAGGAATGCACCGACCGGCTCAAGATGAACGCCCGCCGCGCCTACGTCACCCTGAACGTACAGGGCGAAGGGGTTCAGGTCGTCGGCTCCCCCAACCTGCTGGAGGAACTGTGCCAGAACCTGTGCGACAACGCCATCCGGTACAATCAGCCGGGCGGCCGGGTCCTCTTAAAGACCGGCCACAACGAGGAAGGCTGTCCCTACCTCATGGTTCAGGACAACGGCATCGGCATTCCCAAGGAGGCACAGGCCAGCGTCTTTGAGCGGTTCTATCGGGTAGACAAGAGCCGCAGCAAAGCCACCGGCGGCACCGGTCTGGGTCTGGCCATCGTCAAGCAGATCGCCCGCATCCACGGGGCCCGCATCACGCTGGATAGCGAGCTGGGCCAGGGTACCACCGTCACGATCACCTTTGAATCCAAACCTCAATAAACGGCAACGTCTGTCCGCAGCTGCGGGCAGGCGTTTTTTGTTGGGTCCAGACGGGCCGCGCTGCCATCCCGCAGAGCGGCACAGGCCCCCAGACCAATCAGGTCCTGCCCGGCCTGCCATCGCTCCTGCAAAAGCTGGGTGCACAGGGTTCCCAGCTGGGCCAGCTCCTCCGGGGTGGGGTCGGCGCTGTCTGCCGCCGTCTGGCAGTCCAGCCGAACGGCAAAGCTGCCGTCACCTTCCACCGCCACACTCAACAGCGGCCGGCGCAGCGTCAAGGGGTGCTCCCCCATCCAAAAGGTGAATTCCTCGCCCCGTCCTGTCAGGAGGCGGTAAACCGCCGTTTTCTGGGCGTCCCATTGGGTCTGCTCGGTCTGGGAGAGAAACCACCCCTCCGGCTGGACGGAGAGCACATCTTCCTCCACCGCCAGAAGAGGCAGCAGCAGGCCCCCGTCGGTCCGGGTTTCATACAGACGCGGTGAGGAACGCTGGGCCTGTTTCAGGGTCTGCAGCAGGGCGGTCAGCAGTTCGCCGCTCTCCTCGGTGGCTTCCGACAGATCCTCACAGGTAAAATCGCAGGCAGCCATCAGGGCGCTGGTCCGGCCGCACTGGCGGGTCAGCACCAGGGATTCGTACTCGCTGATGGTCTGCCAGCTGCTTCCCGGCAGCAACAGCAGATAGTCACACAGGCGGAAATTGGCGTCCAGCGGCAAAAGGGAGGCGGCATTGTTCAGGGCGCGTTCCAGGTTGGGGCCCTGGGCCGCCGCAAAACCGATGCCGTCCGACACCTCAGAGGAATCCGCCGAGGCCTCGGGGGCCTGGTAGAGAAGGCCGACGGTCCAGTCTGTCTCCCCCTGCTCCAGCAGGATGGCGCGGACCATGCTTTTTTCGGTGGTGTCGGTGCGGGCAAAGGCCAAACAAAACGCCGCCAGCAGCGCGGCGGCCAGATACTTGAGGGTGCGGCCACGGCTTGCCATATTTCCGCCTCCTTGCAGAAGAAATTGAAACATCTTGATTGTACGCGGAAAGCCGTTTTTTCATCCATGCCGGAACAAAAAGCGACCTGAATTGCGATATGCTATAGTATGCGCCGCCGGGCCGCGGAATATCATGCCCCGCCCGCTCAAGGGGCGGCATTGACCCGCCGGGCACAGTGTGCTACACTGATACCAAACGCCCAAAAGCATCACCAAAGGAGACGATTTGACATGCAGTACGATTTCACTTCGATTCTGGAGCGGCACGGCAAGGATGCCATCGCGGTGGACAGCCTGGGCCGCAACCCCGGTTTTGCTCCCGAGGCTCCCGGCGAAGGATTTGACGCCATTCCCATGTGGGTTGCCGACATGAACTTCCCCACGGTGCCCACCGTCACCGAGGCCATCATCCAGCGGGCCCAGCACCCCGCATTCGGCTACTTTTCGCCCAGCGATGAATACTATGACTCCATCATCCGGTGGCAGGTCACCCGCAACGGCTGTGACCCTGCCCTGCTGACCCGGGAGTGCATCGGCTACGAAAACGGCGTTCTGGGCGGCGTGGTCAGCGCTCTGACCTGCTGCACCGCCCCCGGCGACCCGGTTCTGGTCCACAGCCCCACCTACATCGGATTCACCAAGTCCCTCACCAACAACGGCTACAAGATTGTTCATACGCCCCTGGTCAAGGACGAACAGGGCGTCTGGCGGATGGACTACGAGGACATGGACCGCAAATTGAAAAAGTACCACATCCACACCGCCATCCTCTGCAGTCCCCACAACCCCTGCGGCCGCGTCTGGGAGCGTTGGGAGCTGGAAAAGGCCATGGAGGTCTACAAGGCCAACGACTGCGTGGTCATTTCGGACGAGATTTGGTCCGACATCCTCCTGAACGGGCACAAGCATATCCCCACCCAGAGCATCAGCGAGGACGCCCGCAACCGCACCATCGCCCTCTACGCCCCCAGCAAGACCTTCAACCTGGCCGGTCTGGTCGGCAGCTACCACATCATCTACAACAGCTATCTTCGGGACCGCTGCGTGGCCAAAAGCTCCAAGTGTCATTACAACGACATGAACGTTCTCTCCATGCATGCCCTGATCGGCGCCTACAAGCCGGAGGGCTATGTCTGGGTGGATGAGCTGTGCCAGGTCCTGTCCAACAACATCAACTACGCCTGTGACTATATCCGGGATCACTTCCAGGGCGTCACCGTCAGCAAGCCCGAGGGCACCTACATGCTCTTTGTGGACTGCACCGACTGGTGCAGCGCCCACGGCAAAACCATCGACGACGTAGAAAAAGCGGCCTGGGCGGTGGGCGTTGCCATTCAGGACGGGCGGATGTTCCATGGGCCCTGCTCGGTGCGGATGAATCTGGCTCTCCCCTTCTCCCGCATTCAGGAGGCTTTTGACCGTTTGGACCGGTACGTCTTCAACGCACAATAATCCTCCTATTTGTCTCCGAAACGCAAGACAGGCCATCCCGCGGGATGGCCTGTTTTATTTTGAACGTCTGGCAATTTTGCACAAAAAGCGGAGCATATTTCAAGCAAAACAGAGATTCCTCCAGCTCTGTGTAACCATTTGCACCTTTTCGGGATATAGTAATAGATTGGCACAAACAATTTGACCGGTTGATTTCTTGTTTCACGGAAAAGAGGTGATCGGATTGAGCGATGTGGATGTGGAGAACATGTACCAAAACTATGCAAAACCTCTGTACTGGTTTCTTCTTGGTCTCTCCCATTCGCCTGAAACGGCAGAGGAACTGACCGCAGAAACATTCTATCAGGCCATCCGGTGCATCAAGCGCTACGACGGCAGCTGCCAGCTGAAAACCTGGTTGTTTCAGATCGGCAAAAATCTATGGCTAAAACAGTGCGCCAAAGAAAAAAGAGACTTCCATCTTATCAGCCAGGAGGCTGCCGCCGAGTGCTCTTATGACCCGATGGACCAGATTGTAGACGAGTCGGAGGAGCGAATCACGTTTTACAAAAAGATCACTTCCCTGGACGAGCCCTACAAAACCGTTGTTTATCTCCGCCTTGCCAGCAACCTTACCTTTGAAGAAATCGGTCAGGTATTGAATCAAAGTGCCAACTGGGCAAGAGTCACCTATTACCGAGCGAAAGAGAGGTTGAAAGCCAGTTATGAAAAAGATTGAGCTGCCGTGTTATCTTGTGGAAGACCTTTTGCCTCTGTATGTTGACCACTTGGTCGGCGCAGAAACCGCAGATGCCATCCAATCGCACTTGTCCCAATGCAAAAACTGCACTCTTAAATACCAAGCTCTTACATCCCCTCTGAAACTGCAGAGCGAATCCATCCCCTTTGACGATGCCGGCGGAGTGGGTTTTCTGAAAAAGGTACATCGGGCCGGCGTATATAAAATGATTTGCTTTGCGGTATGCTGCATGTTCCTCTTCTCAGCGGCACTTTACCTGATCGCTTTCCGCCAGCATGCATTTGACTTTGAAGTCAACCATCTCTACCAGCTGTCGGATGGCTCCATTTATTTTGAACTCCTCCCCTCAAAGGACGAGCGCTTGATCAACGGCATTTCCTATCGCGACGGAATTTCTGAGGATCTTTCCTGTTATGAAATTCAGATGGGTTACTCGCTTTTGAGCTTGTGGCAGAGCGGAGGAACTTCTCTCGGCGAGCGAAGCTATTGCTTTGTCCGCACTCCTGAATCGGCTTCGGACGGGACGGGCAGCCTGCCCATCTATTACACACAGGGAAACAGCCGGCTTTTGATCTGGGACGGAAAAACCGAGCTCCCGGCTGCACCCGAAGAAATCGAAGAAAAGGCCCAGAGCGTTCTTAGTCCGTTTTCCATTTGTGGCACTTCATCCCAGCCTGACTAAAAGAGAACCTTAATCCAAAACAAAACCCCCGGCTCCTCTCCTGCTGGAAAGGGACTGGGGGTCTTTGTATGGTGCGGGAGAAGAGGGTCGAACTCTCACTCTTTCGGAACTGGTGCCTAAAACCAGCGCGTCTGCCATTCCGCCACTCCCGCATGGAATGCGTATTTAGTCTACCAATCTGCAAGGGAATTGTCAATCCAAAATTTTGGCCGCAAAAAAGCCCGGCCGTCCAAAAGAACGGCCAGGCGCGGTTTGCCGGGGTCAAAGATTTTTTTCGATGTCCTGCCAGCAGGGATTGGACAGGATTTCGGCGTCCTCCCCAAAGAAGGCTTTGCCGGCCTCGGTGTCCCCCTGCAGCCAGTACATAAACCAGGCGGTCATGTAGCCGTCGCCCCAGGGCAGCATCTCGGCGTGGTCGGCGCCGGTGCGGCGGGCCCGCAGTTTGGGCGTGGATGCCGGGACGCCGCTGTAGTTTTCTTCCTGGGACCACAGGGGCGAGATGGAAACCTCCTGGGTGTCCTCTACCACTTCCGGCACACCTGCTTCGCCGGCATCCAAAAGGCCGGTGCCTGCGGCCATAAAGTAGGGAATTTCAATTTTGGAGACGTCGTACTCCCAGTTCAGCGTGGAGGCATACCGGCTGGAGGGGGTGCTGGCTGTGTAGAGGGCCTTATACCGCCAGCCGTTTTTCTGATTGGTCACGCCATTAATGGCGCCGATGGCGCCCTGGGAATGTCCTGCGGCGCCGACGCATTCCAGGTCCAGCTTGTGGTAAAAGACGCTTTCTTCATCCTCGTTCAGCTCCACCAGAAGGTCCAGAGCGCCGTCGGAACTGCTGCCGTTCCAGGAATTCTGCTGTTCGTTGCCGATCACCACAAAGCCCCAGGATGCCAGATGCTGAAAGATCGGCGAATACCGCGAAGCGGCCACTCCGGTGCCATTGGCCATGACCACCACCGGCCACTGCTTGCCGCTCTCCTCTTTCAGAGCCGAGGGATACCAAACTTCGTACCGCTCAATCAAAAAATCCCGGGCCGGATAATCGGTATAGGAGACGTCGTATTCTCCCATGGCGGTGTACTTCTCCTCGATGGCGCCGCCGGTCTGGGTCTGTTCGTAGTAATTGGTGGTCACCGACGGAACATCCTTGGACCAGTCCTGAACCGCTCCTGTCACCGCGACCGCCACCGCGATGGCGATGGCAACCCGCTGGATGGTTTCAATCATGCAAGATCAACTCCTTCTGAGGCCCGGGCCGGCGTGCCTCCCTGCTTTCTGATGCCTGTCCGGGGTTCTTTTTCTGGTTCCATTTTACCAGCACCGCCGCGGCAAGTAAACCCGTTTTGAGCAAATTACACAAATAGCGGAGGCTTTACATTCCGTGCGGCAGCATTTATAATGAATCTATCCCTTGAAAAGGAGGCGATGAAATGAAACTCTGCATTGCAGCATCTCCATGCAAGGCTTGACGGGATAGACTTGTATGGGGAAGCCATTTCTATCCCCACAGCTTTGCACGTCTGTTTGACTTACCGATACAGGTGCAAAGGAGAATCCATATGAATTTTCAAAGAGTTGATCTGAACGCATGGGAGCGGGGCAAACTGTTCCAGTTTTACATCCAGCGGATGCGGGTGGTGATGAGCCTGACGGTGGATGTGGACGTGACGCCTCTGGTGAAATACGCCAGACAAAACGGGCTGCGGTTTTACCCCTGCATGATCTGGGTGGTTTCAAAGGCTGTCAATGCCCACGACCACTTTAAATACAGCTGGGACCCGGAGGGGCATCTCATCCGGTGGGATTCCATCTCCCCCAGCTACGCCGTTTTCGACCAAAATGACGAGCAATGCACCAAGCTGGTCACACCCTTCTGCGAGGATCTCCGGGAGTTTCACGCCCGCTTTCTGCGGGATCAGGAAACCTGCCGGGATGTCCGCGGCATTGTGGAACATCAGCCGCCCAACTTTTTCGATGTGTCCTGTCTGCCGTGGGTCCATTACCGCCATTTTGATGTGCATGTGTTCGATGAGGGAACCTTTCTTGCCCCTGTCGTCACCTGGGGCAAATACGAGCTCCAGCAGGGCCGTCTGATCATGCCCCTGACCATGAACATCCATCATGCGGTGGCGGATGGTTTCCATCTGTCCCGGTTTTTCACAGAGGTTCAGGAACAGATCAACACCTTTTCTGAAGACTGACCCGGCGCCTGACGCCGCGGTCTGTGAATAGAAAAAGCAGCTCCGCCGCCGGGTTTCTTGGCCCGGGACGGAGCTGCTTTGTTTATGGTTACTTTTTCATCTGTTCGCGGTGATACTGGAGGGTGTAGAGCTGGTAATAGCGGCCCCGCTTCTCCAGCAGTTCCTGGTGATTTCCCTGCTCAATGATCCGGCCATGGGACAGCACCACAATGTTGTCGGCATGCTGGATGGTGGACAGGCGGTGCGCCACGATGAGCATGGTTCCCACCGACCGCATCTTTTCCAGGGAATCCTGGATCAGCTGTTCGGTCTCGGTGTCGATGTTGGCGGTGGCCTCGTCCAGAATCATGACCGAGGGCTCATGGAGAATGGTCCGGGCAAAGGAGATCAGCTGGCGCTGGCCCGCCGAGAAGTTATTGCCCCGCTCCCGCACCGGCTCATCCAGGCCGCCGTCCAGCTTCTGGATGAAGCGGTCCGCGTTCACATAGCGGCAGACCTCCATAATCCGCTCATCGGGAACGTCCTCCATCCGCAGCACAATATTGCTCCGGATGGTGCCCGAGAACAGGAACACATCCTGCAGCATCTGGCCGAAGTGGCGGCGGATGCAGGAAATCTTGATCTTGCGGATATCCACCCCATCGATCAGGATTTGTCCCCGCTGGAACTCATAATTGCGGCAGATCAGGGAGAGGATGGTGGTTTTGCCCGAGCCGGTGGAGCCCACAAAGGCCACCGTCTGCCGGGGTTCCACATGGAAGGAAACGCCCTTCAGCACCCACTCTCCGGGAATATAGCTGAACCACACATCCCGGAACTCGATTTCTCCCTTGATCTCGGGCAGGTCGATGGCGTCGGGGGCATCGGTCATCACCGGCTGCAGGTCCAGAATCGAGAACACCTTCTCGGAGGAAGCCATGGCCGACTGCAGCCAGTTGAACTGTTCGGCCAGGTTCTGGATGGGGTTATAGAACTTGGAGATATACATATAGAAAGTGACGATGGTGCCGCCGGAAATGGTCTGTCCCAGGAAGGACACCCCGTCCAGATACCCCATGCCGCCCAGATAGAACAGGCACAGCACCGAGCTGACGTACAGCATATACACCAGCGGGCGGAACACGCCGAACACAAAGATTTCATCCCGCTTGGCCTTGCCCAGCGCCTCGCTGCGGCGGCGGAAATCCTCCATCCGGGCGTCCTCCCGGCCGAAAATCTGGGTGATTTTGATGCCCGACAGGTTCTCGGACAGATAGGTGTTGATGTCTGTGGTGCAGTCCTTGACCCGCCGGTAGGCCCGGCGGGAGAACTTGCGGAAAATGACGGTGAACAGCACGATGAAGGGCACAAAGCAGAGGATCATCAGGGTCAGCTCATAGTTGACCATCAGCATGGCCCCCAGGATGCCCAGAATCACAAAACAGTTCTTCGCCAGGTTGACCAGAAGATTGGTGAACATCATCGAGATGGCGTTGGTATCGTTGGTCACGCGGGTCACCAGTTTGCCCACAGGGATCTCGTTCAGCTGTTCATGGGCCAGGGACTCAATGTGGGTGAACAGGTCCTCCCGCAGGTCCGAAATAATCCGCTGGCCGGCTTTCTGGAGGATCACTGCCTGGAAATAGGAGCTCACCATGGAAAAGACCAGGATGCCCGCATAGGCCGCCACCATCCAAAAGAGGGCGTCCAGGGTGAAGTCCCCCACCAGCATCTCCTCCACGGCGCCCACAATCAGCGGGGAAACAATGTCGTAGACGATGGAGAACAGCATCAGCAGGCCGGCCGCAATGAAACTGCCCAGATAAGGCCGGGCGTAATGGGCCAGGCGGCGGATGATCTCGCCGTCCGAGATGTTCCGCTCAAAGCCCATGGAGGTCTTTTTGTCCTTGACGGTGGCATAGGCCACAATCAGAAGAACCGACACGGTGCCGATGATTCCCCCGGCCAAAACAAGCGGGTTCAGCTCAGTCATGGTTTCCACCTCCCAGCTCATCTTCCAGCCGCTGCAGGTCCACCATCTTGCGGTATTCCTCACAGCGTTCGTACAGGGCCTCATGGCTGCCCACATCCACCACGCAGCCGTCGTCAATAAAGACAATCTTGTCCATCCGCTCCACGGTGGAGATGCGGTGGGCAATCAGGATGGTGGTCTTCCCTGCCCGCTCGGCGTTCAGGTTGTCCAGAATCACCTTCTCAGTGCGGGTGTCCACCGCCGAGACCGAGTCGTCCAGAATCAGGACGGGTGCGTCCAGCAGCAGAGCCCGGGCAATGGAAATGCGCTGTTTCTGGCCGCCCGACACCGTCACGCCGCGCTCGCCCAGAACGGTATTGTAGCCCTCTTTGAAGGCGGCCACGTTGTCGTGGACGTCGGCCATCCGGGCCGCACGCTCGATCTGGGCCGGGTCGGCGTCATCCAGACCGAAGGCGATGTTATGAGAGATGGTGTCCGAGAACAGGAAATTGTCCTGGGGCACATAGGCGCAGGCCGAGCGCACCGAGCGGATGGACAGGGTGTTGACGTCCTGGCCGTCCATGAACAGGGTGCCGTCCGGCACATTGTAAATCCGCAGAATCAGATCCACCAGGGCGGTTTTGCCGGCGCCGGTCTTGCCCACAATGCCCACCCGCTCTCCGCTGTAGATGGTGAAGGAGATGTCCTTCAGCACATCGTATTCCCCGTCAGGGTAGCGGAAGGTCAGGTGCCGGAAGGAGATTTCACCCTTGGGGTCGGTCAGCTCGTGGACGCCGGGACGGTCGGCCACATCCACCGGTGCGTCCAGCAGCTCGGTGATCCGGTTCAGGGAGGCCTTGCCGCGGGAGGTCTTTTCGATCAGCATGGAAACGGCCATGATGGGCCAGACAATGGCCGAGAAGTAGCCGATGTATTCCACCAGCTGGCCCGCGTTGAACCGTCCCACATAGACCAGATAGCCGCCGTAACCCAGAATAACGCAGGTTACCGACTCCACAAACAGGGTGACCAGGATGTTCAGCAGGGTGGAAATCCGGGTATAGATGACGTTGATTTTCTCGTTTTCCCGGTTGAGCTTGCGGAAGGCCATCAGTTCCTTGGTCTCCTTGACAAAGGCCTTGACCACCGCGATGCCCGAGAAATTCTCCTGGGCGAAGTCGGACAGGTCCGAGAAGGCCTGCTGGCGCTCCTCCCATCGGCGGGTCATCACCCGCCCCACAATGCTGCCCACCAGGAACATCAGAAAGGCCGGGATCATGGCCATCATGGTCAGAGACCGGTCCATCTGCCACATCTTAATAAAAGCCAGCAGGCCCAGGAACAGCGCATCGCAGAACATCAGCACGCCGTCGCCGAAACACTCCTGAATGGTGTCCAGGTCGTTGGTGTAGAGGCTCATGAGGTTGCCCACCTTGTTCACCTGGTAATAGGCCTGGGACAAATCCTTGCTGTGGTCAAACATCCGGTTGCGCAGATCGGTCTCCACCCGGATGGCCGCCCCGAAAAAGCAGATGCGCCACAAAAAGCGGCCGGTGATCAGCGAGACAATGATTCCGATCATGGGCAGGCAGATATTCTGCATCAGAACCTCTTTGGTGAAAGGCGTCGGCACCCCCTCCACCAGCACCGAGCCGCTGTTGATGCCGTTGATGAGCATCCGGTACAGCTCCGGGATAATCAGCTGCATGTAATCCACCAGGATCAGCGCCGCCACACCCAGCAGCAAAGTGGGCGCATGCTTCCAATAATAGCGGTTGATATACTTGCCAAAGATCAAGCTTGATTCCTCCTTGTCCTGCCAGGCAAAAAGCCTGTTTTTTCTTTCCATTTTGCCGCATGTCCCATCAGTATATCCCGACAGAACAGGCTTTGTCAACCGGGGTTTGCACTTTGCTCAACCAAGCCCAAAACTGCCCCGGGGAGCGCCGCTCTTTCTGCCGCAGACACAACAAAAAACCTGTTCCCGACTTGATATCAGGAACAGGTTTTCGTGATGGAGCGGCCGACGAGGCTCGAACTCGCTACCTCCACCTTGGCAAGGTGGCGCTCTACCAGATGAGCTACGGCCGCATAATGGTGCCTCCGATCGGAATCGAACCAATGACACGGGGATTTTCAGTCCCCTGCTCTACCAACTGAGCTACAGAGGCATAATGGCGACCCGGATCGGGCTCGAACCGACGACCCCCAGCGTGACAGGCTGGTGCTCTAACCAACTGAGCTACCGGGCCACATGGTGGAAGTTAACGGGCTCGAACCGCTGACCCTCTGCTTGTAAGGCAGATGCTCTCCCAGCTGAGCTAAACTTCCACAGAATGGAGCGGCCGACGAGGCTCGAACTCGCTACCTCCACCTTGGCAAGGTGGCGCTCTACCAGATGAGCTACGGCCGCTTATTTCATGTGGTGTGCCGCCGTAGGACCGGCGACGAAAGCTATTATACTCAAAACCCCCGCACTTGTCAACCACTAATTTTGCATTTTTTGCAAAATACAGTTTGCATTGCATTATTTCCCTAAAAATTGTATAATGAATACTGTTATGGCGGCAGAGGGGTCAGCCCTCTGCTGCGGGAAAGGAACAATAAGTATATAAAGGAGTTATCGCCATGTACCGGATCATCCAAAAGGTCGTGCTGAACCCCACGGTGACCAAAATGGTCATCGAAGCGCCCCTGATCGCGCAGAAGGCGCAGCCGGGTCAGTTTATCATCATCCGTCCCTTTGAGGACAGCGAGCGCATTCCCCTGACCATCGCCGGCTATGACCGACAGGCAGGTACGGTAGACATCATCTTCCAGATTGTGGGCGGCACCACCATGGAGCTGAACACCCTGAACGAGGGCGACAGCGTCCACGATTTCGTGGGCCCCCTGGGCCGCGCCACCGAGACCGAAGGCCTGAAGAAGGTCTGCGTAGTGGGCGGCGGCGTCGGCTGCGCCATCGCGCTGCCGGTGGCCCGCAAGCTGCACGAGCAGGGCTGTGTGGTCCACAGCGTGGTGGGCTTCCGTTCCAAGGATCTGCTGATCCTGGAGGATGAGTTCACTGCATGCAGCGACATCCTGAAGGTGATGACCGACGACGGCAGCTACGGCACCAAGGGTGTCGTCACCGCCGCTTTGGAGGAGCTGATTGCCGCCGGCAACCAGTACGACGAAGTCATCACCATCGGTCCCCTGATCATGATGAAATTCGTGGTCAAGACCTGCCAGAAGTACGGCATCAAGAGCGTTGTTTCCATGAACCCCATCATGATTGACGGCACCGGCATGTGCGGCGGCTGCCGCCTGACCGTGGGCGGCAAGACCAAGTTCGCCTGCGTGGACGGCCCCGACTTTGACGGCGACCTGGTGGATTTTGACGAGGCGATGGCCCGCGGCTCCATGTACCGGCCCTTTGAGACCCATGCCCGCGAAAAGGCCTGCAATCTGCTGCAGATGGAGGTAAAGTAATCATGGCTTTCAATATGGACCCCAAAAAGTGCCCCATGCCCACCCAGGACCCCAACGTTCGGAACAAGAACTTCAACGAGGTGGCCCTGGGCTACACCGCCGAGATGGCCGTCAATGAGGCCAAGCGCTGCATCCACTGCAAGAACAAGCCCTGTGTGGAGGGCTGCCCCGTGGGCATCAAGATCCCCGATTTCATCGCCCAGGTGGCCGAGGGCAACTTTGAAGCCGCCTATCAGATCATCAGCGAGGACTCTTCCCTGCCCGCCGTCTGCGGCCGTGTCTGCCCCCAGGAGAGCCAGTGCGAGGGCCGCTGCACCCGCGGCATCAAGAACGAGGCCGTGGGCATCGGCCGTCTGGAGCGCTTTGTGGCCGACTGGCACCGTGAGAACGTCCACACCGACCCGGTGGTTCCCACTCCCAACGGCCACAAGGTGGCTGTGATTGGCGCAGGCCCTGCCGGCCTGACCGCCGCCGGCGACCTGGCCAAGATGGGCTACAAGGTCACCGTCTATGAGGCTCTGCACGTGGCAGGCGGCGTCCTGATGTACGGCATCCCCGAGTTCCGTCTGCCCAAGGCCATTGTCCAGCAGGAAATCGACGGCCTGAAGGCCATCGGCGTGGACTTTGAGTGCAACATGGTCATCGGCAAGGTGCTGACCGTTGACGAGCTGATGGGTCAGTACGGCTACGAGGCCGTGTTTATCGGTTCCGGCGCCGGCCTGCCCCGGTTCATGGGCATCCCCGGCGAGAGCCTCAAGGGCGTCTACTCCGCCAACGAGTTCCTGACCCGCTCCAACCTGATGAAGGCCTATCGGCCCGACAGCAAGACCCCCATCTATGTGGGCAAGTCGGTGGCTGTCGTAGGCGGCGGCAACGTGGCCATGGATGCTGCCCGCAGCGCTCTGCGTCTGGGCGCCGAGAAGGTCTACATCGTCTATCGCCGCGGCATGGAGGAGCTCCCCGCCCGCAAGGAGGAGATCGAGCACGCCGAGGAGGAGGGCATCATCTTCAAGACCCTCACCAACCCCGTGGAGATTCTGGCCGACGACAACGGCTTTGTCCGGGCCATCACCTGCATCCAGATGGAGCTGGGCGAGCCTGACGCCTCCGGCCGCCGCCGTCCCGTGGAGATCCCGGGCAGCGAGTTCACTCTGGAGATGGACACCGTCATCATGAGCCTGGGCACCAGCCCCAACCCCCTGCTCCGCTCCACCACCCCCGGCCTGGAGACCAACAAGCATGGCTGCATTGTCACCGGCGGCGAGGCCGGCGACACCAGCCGTGAGGGCGTCTATGCCGGCGGCGACGCCGTCACCGGCGCTGCTACCGTCATCAAGGCCATGGGCGCCGGCAAGGCTGCCGCCAAGGCCATCGACGAGTACATCAAGTCCAAGGCCAACGCCTAAACCCTAACATCATTTTGCTTTGCAAGTCCCCTGCATCCCAGCCGGTGCGGGGGATTTTTTGTGTCTCCCAGATTTGCCGGTCTCGGGCTGAGAGAGGCAAATTGCATCCTCCAAAAGAGAAAAATTTGTCTCATTCCCATTGACACCCAGCTCAAAAAGAGATATATTTATCTCACAAGGATACAAATACATCTCTTTTGGAGGCGTTCTTATGAAAAAGCAAACTATTCTTCGGATCGTCCTGCCCGGGCTGGTGTGCGCCGGCGTCATGGCAGCTTCCAGCTGGTACGCCATCTGTTACAACGACGGACGACTGGTCAAGCCCATGGATTTTTCCACCTACGTCTTTTCTCCCAAAGACCTGCCCATGCTGTTGTCTCTGGGCCTGGTTCTTCTGTACGCCGCCTATCTGGTAGTGCTGTGGGTGCGGGCTTTCACGGGCCAGCGGCGCAGTCCGGCCGCTTCGCAGTTTACCCGGACGGTATCGCCCAAGCTGGGTTTTCTGGGTCTGCTGGGCTTTTTGGGATTCAGCGGGTTTTGGACCTATCAGCGCAGCGGAAGCGTGTTCCCCTTTGTCTTTTTCATCTTCTTTGGGTTCTTCGGGTTCTTCTATGAGGGCAAAATGTCCCATACTCTGATGGACGAGCGCTACAAGGAAAACTGGATGCGGGCGCATTTCAACGCCAACCAGACCGCGCTGAAAATCATCTTTGTGGCCACCATTCTCCTGGGACAGGGCGCCCTTGGGGGCAGCCTGGCCCGCACCTTCATGTTCTACATCATCGCCGTGACCCTGGCTCTGGCGCTGGGAATCTTCCTCGGGGAGTATCTGCTCTACCGCTACGACCACGACGAGCAGCCCGATGAAAGCGAGGGCTGACCATGCCGGATTTTGTCTGCCATCTCAAACAGTACCGCCTGGCCAAAGGCCTCACCCAGGAACAGCTGGCCGCCCAGGTCGGGGTGCGCCGCGAAACCATCATGCGGCTGGAAAAAGCCCAGTATAACCCCTCCCTCAAGCTGGCGGTGGATATCGCCCGGGCGGTGGAAGCCCCCATTGAGGACATTTTCCAGTTCGATTGACCCAAAAAAGCCGCCCGGCTCCCTCTGAGGAGAACCGGGCGGCTTTCATTATTGCTTTGAGTGCGGACGAAAACCTGTTAGGACTGGCAGGCAGTGATCAGGCTCATCTTGTAGACCTCGTCGGCGTTGCAGCCGCGGGACAGGTCATTGATGGGGGCATTCAGGCCCTGCAGGATGGGGCCGTAAGCGGCATAGCCGCCCAGGCGCTGGGCGATCTTATAGCCGATGTTGCCGGCCTCGATGCAGGGGAAGATGAAGGTGTTGGCCTGGCCAGCCACCTTGCTGCCCTTGCACTTGGTCTGAGCGACCTCGGGCGAGACGGCTGCGTCGAACTGCAGCTCGCCGTCGATGGCCAGGTCAGGAGCCAGAGCCTGAGCCTTGATGGTGGCGTCGTGGCTCAGAGCCACGGTGCCGCCCTTGCCGGAGCCCTTGGTGGAGAAGCTCAGGACGGCGACCTTCGGGTCGATGCCGAAGATGGCAGCGGTCTTGGCGGTCTCGACAATCACCTCAGCCAGCTTGTCCGCAGCGGACAGCTTGACCTCGCCGGTAGCCTTGTCCACGGTGTCCTGATAGTCGATGTTGATGGCGCAGTCGCCCATGGCGATCCGCTTCAGGCCCTCATCGCCCCAGTCGCGGTCCAGAATGAAGCAGGAGCTCACCAGGTGAGCGCCCTTCTTGGTCTTGATCAGCTGCAGAGCGGGACGGACGGTGTCGGCGGTGGAGTAGGTGGCGCCGCCCAGCAGGCAGTCAGCCTTGCCCATCTTGACCAGCATGGTGCCGAAGTAGTTGGACTTCTTCAGCAGGCTGGCGCACTCCTCTGCGGTCATCTTGCCCTTGCGCAGCTCGACCATGGTGCTGACCATCTCGTCAAAGCCCTCATAGGTATCGGGGTCGATAATCTCAGCGCCCGAAATATCAAAGTTGCCTGCTGCAGCCGCTGCCTCACACTCAGCCTTGTTGCCGACCATGACGACGTTCAGGACCTTCTCGGCCAGCAGCTTGCTGGCGGCCTCCAGAATGCGGGGGTCGCTGCCCTCAGTGAAAACGATGGTCTTGGGGTTCGCCTTCAGCTGCTCTACCAGCGGCGCAAACATATCTGCCATTTTGATTACCTCCGATAACGTTACCAAATTTCACTTCCTATGTTGGACACAAGAAGCTCTTTCTCTCTTATTTTAACACAAGGCGCTGAAACTTCAATACGCAATTCGGATTTTCTATGAAATTTTACGCCTTTCTTCCTCCGGATTCCCCATCCTCCGGCCCGGCGCTCCCTTGACAGATCCCCGGAACCGTTGCAAAATAGGAAATACCGTCCCGGGCATCTCATGTCCGGGAGCTCAGAGGAAAGAGGGAATCAGGATGAAACGCAAGGCGCTGAAAGCCGCTCTCCCCTACACGCTGCCCATCTGTGTCGGCTTTTTGTTTTTGGGGATTTCTTACGGCTTTCTGATGCGGAGCAAGGGGTTTTCGTTTGTCTATCCGCTGTGCATGAGCCTGTTTATCTTTGCGGGGTCCATGGAGTTCGTCACAGTGGAACTGCTGCTGTCGGCCTTCAACCCCCTGCACGCCTTTTTGCTGGCGCTGATGGTCAACGCCCGCCATCTGTTTTATGGGCTGTCCATGCTGCAGAAATACCGCCGCACCGGCTGGAAAAAGTTCTATCTGATTTTTGGGATGTGCGACGAGTCTTTCTCCATCAACTGCACCGTCACCCCGCCGCCGGACGTGGACCGGGGATGGTTCATGTTCTTTGTCACCCTGCTGAACCACATTTACTGGGTGACCGGCGCCACCCTGGGGGCGCTGCTGGGATATGTGATTCACTTTGACACCACCGGCATCGAATTTGTTATGACGGCCCTGTTTGTGGTCATGTTCATCAACCAGTGGGAAGAGTCCAAAGACCATCGGCCCGCCCTGGCGGGGCTGGGCTGTTCGCTGATCTGCCTGCTGGTTTTCGGCAGCAGTTCCTTCATTGTGCCGGCCATGGCGCTGATTGTCCTGAGCTTCCTGCTGGGCCGCCGCAGTCTGGAACGGGAGGTGGACCAATGACCACCACACAGAGCATCCTCACCATTGCGGCGGTGGTGCTGGCCACCATGCTGACCCGGTTTCTTCCCTTTCTGGTTTTCCCCGAGGGCCGAAAGCCGCCTGCTGCCATCACATATCTGGGCACCGTCCTCCCCTACGCCGTCATCGGCCTGCTGGTGGTCTACTGCCTCAAAGATGCCGTGTTCACCTCCTGGCACGGCCTGCCGGAGCTGATCGCCATTGCCTTTATTGTGGTGCTGCACAAGTGGCGGAAAAACACCCTGCTGAGCATTGCAGCGGGAACCATCCTGTACATGGTTCTGGTCCAGAACATCTTCCGATAAACCGTCAAGCCAAAGAAAAAGCGTACCGCCGGCCCGGTTTGAACCGCCCCATATTGTGCGGACAGTACAAAAAAGAGGCCTGCAAGGGGTAGAACAAGCGAATCAAAGACTGGCCTGGCGAAGCGAGAGCGGAGCCAGGCCAGT
>NZ_NFKB01000037.1:0-33269 GCF_002160175.1 Faecalibacterium sp. An192 | reverse complement strand
TGATGCCCTGGAGCGACTACATGCGCAGTTGTTTTGAATAACAAAAAAGGACCAGCTTTAGCTGGTCCTTTTTCTATTGTCAAGTACACTGTTTTGTGAGGCGCTTACGCGGATAGAAATCGCAAACCGCAAAGTACCATTTTGTTACTTTGCGGCGCAAGACGCTCGAACTTGATCATAGTGGTCTGGGTCAAAACGACCCAGACCAGTTCAGTGTCATAAAGGATTGTGTATATAGCGCGTTTTGGGGATTTCGCTATGTACGTGCGTACGGAATTGGTACATGTACATAGCAATAGAAGGTGAACAGTTCGGAGTTCCGATAAATCAACGATAAAATCTGTCCGTTGATTCTTTCACATCCAGCTCAAACTTCTATTGTGCAAGATCAAGTGGTCAAAATGACCACTTGGTTACAAGGCTTGGGATCAATGCAGATGCACTTCCGAAAAGGTTATCCGATAAAAAGACCGTGGACATTTTGTCCACCCTAGTTCAGAGCCTTAAAGTTTTCGGGGCTTTTCAGTGGCACTGGACAAAATGTCCAGTGCCATCAAAACCAAGTTGTCACGGTGACAACTTGGGAGGACCTGTGTGGTGCTGGTCAAATTGACCGGCACCACTTTAGTGTCATAAAGAATCACGTATATAGTGCGTTTTGGGGATTTCGCTGTGTACGTATGTACAGGTTCTGTACGCACGTACACAGCAAAAAGGCGAAATCCTCTCATATACAGGATTTTGGCTGTTCCCATGCTGGGAACAGCCAAGTTAACTGCTCGATTCGGAATGAAAGCAAAGGCGTCGGTGATTCACCGCCCCCTCGCTGGCAGGGTAAGGGTGTCGTGAAGCACGACTCCTGGAACAATATTTCATCTGCTTGTGACCAAATTGGTCACAGCCAATTCAAGGGAGTAACAAACGGTTACACCCTCTGGAGCCTTTCGCCGAATGGGTCTGTACCGACCTTGTACATACGTACATAGCGAAAAGGCCAGGTTCCCCCATATACAGAATTACCGGTCCCAAGATGGGGGAGCGGGCTCAGGCCGGACCAGGGCTTCAATTCCCAGATAGCCCCACACGCGGCGGCCTGCCGAGTTGAGGATGTTGTTGGTGTGCTCCAGGTTGTACTTTTTCAGATTGGCAATCACAGCGTCGCTGAAGCTCCGGGCTTTCAGGGCTACCAGGTTGTTCTCCTCACACCACATCTTATAAATGATATAAAGGTCCTTGGAACTAATGCAGGCATCCGCCTTGAGCCGGATATAGTCCTCGGCCTCCATGAAGTCGAAGAAGTTGTTGTTGTCCCGTTTGACCAGCTCCCGGTTCTGCCGGGCTCGGTCGCTCTCGGTGAACTTGAAGCCATTCCGGACCAGGCGCTGCAACCCCTCAAAGGCCCAGAGGAAAATTCCTTCGGCCTCAGCGGCCATCTTCTCGGCAATATCCGGGTCGTCCACCCGGTCAGCAGGCTTGTCCTTGGTGGTCAGGATCAGTTGCCGCCGGTAAAAGCCGTCGCTTCGGTCATACAGGGCTTGCAAGTCTCCGTTACTGAAGGCCAGCAGCCGGGCATACATCCAGCCCTGGTAGCTCTGCTTGCCTTTCCGTTCCAGGTCCATCTGGCCCTGGGCCGTGACAATGGACTTAACGTAGTTGGTCTGCCGCAGGGCTTCCATCCGCATATCGTCGTCCACGCAGAGCAGGATGTGTTCCAGGTCGGCCCGGGCGAAGCGATTTTCGGAGATTTTGCCGATGCTGCCGTCCTTCATGTTGGTGCCGAACAGCTTGGACAATACCACGCCGATCTGGGATTTACCCTCGCCGCCCCGGCCCTTGATGACCATCATCCGCTGGCCCTTGTTGCTGGGAATGAGGCAGTAACCTATAAACTCCTGGACGGTTGGGATATCCTCAGGGTAGAGCAGGTCGGACAGGAACTGCAGCCAGTGGGTGGGCTGAGCAGCTTTAGGGTTATATTTGACCGGCAGCCGGTTGCGGACTACTTCCGGCTTACCTTCCTGAAAGCTGCCATTCAGATTCAGGGTGCCATTGGCCAGGTGGATGCAGTCAGTGACTGGAGGGAAGTCATCTACCTGGGCGGAGAGTTTCAGCAGGTCCAAAATGCAGCCCACCTTGCGGGCTACGTTGTTGCTGGCGTAGTCTCTCAGTTCTGCATAAATGGTACTCCGCAGAGGCATCTCATCCGTCACCCGGCCATCCTCGGTAAAGAAAAAGCCGTTGCAGAACACAAGTTGGTGGGTGAGGATGAAGGACTCACAGAAAACCGACTCATTGATCCGGAAGCCTTCTTCCAGCCAAACCGGGTCTTTGGAGCTGGGCCAGTAGTTGTTTTTCTTCATGCAGCCTCCTTTCGATCCAGGGTATTGAGACGGGCTTCCACCATCGGCAGCAGCTGGCCATCCAGCAGGCGCCTGGCGGCGGCTGCCTTCTTGGAAGCCGGCCCGAAGGTCACACAATCAATGAGGACATCCACGAAAGCCAGCATGTGGAGAGCTTCCACGAAGCGATCGTCCAGCGGCTCCTCCGTGGAGAGGGGAGCGAACTCTGTGCGCCACCGAATCAACAGGTCACGGTAGTCGTGGAGGACCCGGAGACAGTAGAAGATTTCCTCTTGCTGGGTGTCTGAAGAGGCAGCGGCTGGCTTGGGCAGAGCGATTGCACCGGATGGAGGCTTGTCCGGGCTGAGTCCGAAGTCCTGTGCCAGTTTCCGGGCAGCTTGGAAACTGCTGAGGTCAAACAGGCGGGCAGTGAGGTCAATGACATCACCAGTGGCTCCGCAGCCGAAGCAGTAATAATAGGTGTCGTTCAGCTTCATGCTGGGGGTATGGTCCTCGTGGAAAGGACAGCGGGTCATCCAGGTGGACGTAACGGGCAGGCCGTACAGGGCTGCGGCCTGCTTGACTGTGACAGATTCCTTGACCAGTTTAAAAAGATTCATTTGCACCTCGCAATCTATTGGTGGTGTTGGCAGATGTATCTTGAACCACAGTACATCTGCCCGGTTGGGTTTCCTCCTTTCAGAAGTAATCTCTGCCGGTCTCCCTCATCGCTTCTGACAGGCAACCGCTCATTTCTGAGGGCGCTGTGCCATCCCTTTCGGGCGCTCTCTCCGGGTGGAGGTCGTCGCGGTTTTGGCGGTGAGGACGGTCATTCACTTATCTGTGAAGGCTATTATAGCAGGAAAATTATGATTTCCTGATTTTTCCATAAATTAAAATAAAGGCGCTCTGACAGCCGTTTTCCACGATTATGGACGAAACGGATATGTGTTCAAAACATCGAGGAATTCGATCTTTCGACCCCATTCGACAGGTCGAATATGGTAAAATAAAAAATAATGGAGGTGAAGCAATGCAGACGAAACTGACAACGGGAGAACGACTCACCGATCTGAGGCGGGAACATAACCTGACTCTGGAGCAGGTATCTGAGCAGACCGGGATTGTAAAGTCAACTCTCAGCAACTACGAAAACGACAAAAAGCCGGATATCAACCTGGGGGCATTGGAGAAACTGGCGGCGCTCTACGGCGTAGGCGTGGATTATCTGCTGGGTTTGACTGAAAATAAAAAACACTCAAAGATAGGTCTTGCAGACCTGCATCTGAGTGATGACGCAGTGGATGTATTGAGTAGTGGAAAGATCAACAACCGGCTCCTGTCGGAATTGATTACCCACCCTGAGTTTGCCCGGCTGATGGCAGATATGGAGATTTATGTGGATGGCATCGTGTCCATGCAGATCCGAAACATGAACAGCTTGCTGGAATCTGCCCGAGCCGCTATTCTGGAGAAGTACCACCCCAAAGAGGACAACACCCTATTGACCTTAAAGGCTGCCCAAATTGATGAGGATGAATACTTTGCCCGCGTGGTCAGCGACGATGTGGAGCGCATCCTAAAGGAATTGAAACAGGATCACAGCAAGGACCAGGGGAGTGTTGCCGCAGACGCCGCCGCCCCATCTCTCAAAGAGTACATTGAAAGCATTTCTGAAACGGAAGGCAGCGATTTCCAGAAATGGATTATGATTTTCTGTAAGCAGATTCATCTGCCTTACAATAAATTGACCGACACCGAAAAGCGCTGGCTGATTCAAATCAGCCGAAAATCGAACCTCCTGAAAAGCGGGACCAGTCAGAGGGGAAAGCATCCAAGAAAATAATAGGGTAGTACTTGACATAAGAGAATCCGCTGCGGCGGGGCTTTATATACCTTTGTTCCGCAGACGGCAAAAGGCTGACAGCCTGTGCTTTTAGGCACAAACTGTCAGCCTTTCTTTGTCACCTATGCTGCCCCGCAGGGGCACCTTGTGCGCTAGGAAAGCAGGGTGGACCTCCACTCAGCCGCCGTCTGCTGCACAAAGGTATAACACACTAGACTTTGGTTCCAAAGTCGTGTGCCACGAAACCCCGGCGCGGTTTCTTTGGATTCTTCCGGCATGATGGGATATCCCGTGTGATTCCGATTTTCAGTCCCCGCCCGAGAACCATCATGCATTCAGGATTGCCTGTGCCGTGGGATCATTGGCATCCAGCACAACCACCCGGCGGTTTTTCACTGCCTCCGACTCCACAAAGTTCCCCTTGCTGTCCCGGTCCTGCCCCCGGGGGAAGGGGTCCGCCGCATAGCCCAGACCAACCGTCAGCAGCTGATCTGCCGGCACGCCATAGGCGCTGACCAGCAGATTCTTGACCGCCTCCGCCCGCTGGCTGGACAGCCGGACACAGGACTCCTGTTCACCGTCGGTGGCAGTGGTTCCCGCCAACAGAATGGGGTGGTCGGGATGGGCCAGGATGACCTCTGCCACCGGCGCCAGCGCTGCCTTGGCGGCCTCCTCATCCACGAAGATTGCCTTGTTGGACACAAACATGATCTGGGTTTCGTCCAGGGAGAAGGGCTCCTCAAACACCAGATCCTCCACCGTCTCGGGCTCCCGCTGGATTTCGGCGGCGGTATCCGACTGGGTGATATGGGAGGAAACCCGGAAAATCAAAGTTCCCTTGTTGCCCGCCTGCTGCTCGACGGCCACATAATAAGTGGTCTGGGGGGAAAGCTGCACCTGCCGGACCGTGACCGAGCCGTCGTCGTTGGTGCCCGACTCCCACACCTGATCACCCAGCTCATTGTACAGGCTAAAGCCGATGGTGCGGTAATACTGCCCCGCCGGGGCCAGCAGGATTTCATAGCCGGTGCCGCTGCCGGTGGTAAAGGCAAACCATTTGCGGGAACCATTGATCTTTGCCCGTACCATCTGTTCCAGCTGGAACGCCGCAGCCCCGCCCTGGGCAGACCCGCCCTCCAGATCCAGAACTCCTGTGCTCTGGGACTGGGCGGCAGAGCCGGCTTTACCTTCCGAGGGAATGCCCGAGGATGCGCTGCCTGTCTCAGACATGGGAGACAAGCGGAAGGTCAGGGTGCCTTCGCTGCCCTCTGACTGGACGGCTGTCACAAAGTAAGGGGTATTGGGTGAAAGCTTCACCTGACGGACGGTGATCGTGCCGTCCCCATTGGTGCCCGACTCCCACACCAGTTCGCCCAGCCGGTTATAAATGCCGAAGCCAATGGTTCGATAGTACTGTCCCCCCGGAGCCAGCCAGACCTCATAGTCGGTGCCGCTGCCAGTGGTGAAGGCAAACCACCGCCGGGAACCGTTCACCTCCACCTGGACTTTCTTGCCCAGCGGAAAGGTTATGGCTTCCACCTGGGCCGGGCCGCCCTTCAGGGCCACCGTATCCGCCGGCAGGGCTGAGGTGTTCTCAGAAGCTGCCGAAGCGTTCTCCTCCTCCGCCTCGGAAGAGGCCGCATTCTCTTCCTCCGAAGAAGCCGCGCTGGAGGCAGGCTGGCTCTCAGGCTGGCTTTCGGCCTCCGAAACAGCCGAAGAAGCCGAGGCCGCCGAGCTGCTGGCAGCAGCTGATTGTGCCGTCTCCCCTTTGCCGCAGGCGGCCAGCGGCAAAACAAGGGCGGCAGCCAGACACCATGCAAGAATCTTTTTCACTTTATATTCCTCCTTTGTACCCGGTTTGGCGTTTTTTCTATACTAACATAACTACGCCTGCTGAACAACCACGGCTGCTCGGGCAGACTTCACAAAAAAGTTCATCATTTTGCATAGAAGCACTTTGCTTGCCTGGGCCGAAGGACTAGGCGGCCTCAAGCCGGCAGTGATTGATCCAGAGATACTCGCCTTTTTCCAGCGTAATGGGGGTTGCTTCCTTTACATAGGTGCCGTTATGAGTCTTGTCATACCGGCTGGAATAGAAAATCGTATATTCTCCATAGACGCCCAAACGTTCCAGGCTGTTGGGAGAAAGGATGTACGCTCCTTCCGGAATATCATAGCCTACCATCAGTACCGCATCGCCGTCTTCCGGGACGCTGATGACCAGCTCTGCCGGCCATTCTCCCATGGGGATCGCGATGGCCGATTCCAGCCGTAAAAATTCCCCGGTACAGGCAGTGACCACCGTGTTATGGGTAAAAACCTCGCTCATGAGGATGCTGTCATCCTCCATTTTCTCATCGGTGGCCAGTCGCATGGTGCCCATCATCCCCAGGGCCAGGACCATATACTCTCCTTCCGGCATATCCTGCCCGATCCGGTAAAAACCTTCTTGATAGCAGGTGGCATCGATGTCATATTTTTCTTTGCCGTTGATGGGTGCAGCCGGTTCCATGGGTTTCTCATCCGCAGCGCTGGCTGCCTCACTCTGGGAAGCCGGCTCTGTTTCAATCTTTTCTTTGGAGCCGCAGCCGGCCATCAGGGAAACCGTGAGCAGCAGACAGAGCAGCACAGATAAAGTTTTTTTCATGGTCTTTCTCCTTCCATTTCAATTCAGGATATGAACGTCCCGGGTGGACGGCTGGCCCACCGGCATGGAGGCATCACTGGGCCAATAGGTTTCTTCCGGGTCGATGCTGAAGGTCAAATGCTGGCCGTCGAAGGATTCCAGCCCTTCAGCAAGAGAAACATCAATCAGACGGACTTCCCCGCTTCGTGCCCAGGAGGCAGGGGACGGATCTCCCGTCTCCAGCTCCATCACTTGCGGCGTATCCAGCACAATGAGCTGGAAGGTCTGGGTGGTGTCGGTCCAGGGTGCGTTGGGGTCCGGGCAGCCCTGGAGGTTGACCACCTCCTGATAGCTGTAGCTGTCCACCGTCCCTGTAAAAACAATCCGGTTCCCATCCTCCGGAAGCGACGGCGCCGCAGCGCCGGGCTGCGAAGCGGCTGACTGGGAGGAACTGGTTTCTGTTTTGTTTTCTCCGCCGGAAGTTCCGTCAAAATCGGGCCAGCGGTCCAGCGGAGCGGTGTCGCTTCCATCGTGCCACTGGATTTCCACAAAGGAGAATTCCTCGGGGATCGTATTGGCAAAGCTCCCACCCCAGGCAGTAATAGTGACCAGGTGCTCCCCTTCCAGGGTAATCCGGTCAATGACGGTGGCCCCGGTGCCGCCGCTGACCGAGATGGTGCGCAGCCCCCGTCCATCCGCCATCTGACCCAAGCCGCCCCGATAACCGCCGATCTCTGCCACCCCTTCGGTCAGGCTCTCAGGCGGTTCCAGGACAGTTCCGCTTTCCGGGTCATACTGGAATACCCGAATGAACCACAGATATTCTTCGGTTTCCTGGGAGAGCAGCAAGGTGGGCACCGGGTCTTCCGGCTCCAGCTGCACCAGGGCGTACTGGTAGCGCCCGGTGGGAGTTACAGAATCCTGGGTATAGGTGTAGCTGTCCGCCTGAGAGAGAATCTTTTTGTATGCTTCCAGCGCCTGTTCCACCAGGTCTTTTGCTGCCTCGGAAGCCAACGGGGCTGAATCTGCCACAGCGGCCTGAACGATGGAAGATGCCCCAGCCATCGAAGCAGGCTGCGGCGCTTCCCCCAGAGCCAAATGGACGAGCCCATATGCTCCCAGGCCAACGCCAGCGGCGGCGGCCAGCGCGATAACCACCAGTTTGGCCGCTCCCAAACTGCCAAAGGCCCTGGCCCCCAAACCGGCTTTGGCTGCTGCACCGCTCCCGGCCGTTTTGGCCCCAGTGGTACCGGCTGCTGCGGTGTGGGCCGCCGCAGCAGCTGCCCCGGCAGTGGTTTTTGCCAGGATCTGGCGGAGCAAATCCTTATTGGGAAGGACGTTTCCCTCCCCCTGGCAGCGCAGCAGCCAGAGCAGGAAGGGAATCGGAGCGAGACCATAGAGCTTGGTACCCTTCTTCTCCAACGCCAGGACCTTTGTCTCGATCTTTCGCCGGCCGTAAAAAAGCCGGCTTTTGACGGCGCTCTCTGAGAGACCCATCGTCAAAGCAATCTGTTTGACGGACAGCTCCTCATAATAAAACATCTCGATGACCACTCTTTGGTCTTCCGGCAGGCCGTCCAGAATTTCCCGGATCAGACGGGCGGTTTCCTCCCGGTCCAAAACCTTCTCCGGCCAGCTCCCATCATTGGCGTCCATGATCTGCTCTTCCGCCGGGCTTTCCCATTCGGTTTCCTTTTCGCCCCTCAGATCCGTAAAGAAAGCCGGATGTTTCTTTTTCAGCCAGTCTTTCGCTGTATTTCGGGCGATCTGCTGCATCCAGGGTAGAAATTTTTCCCCGCCTTCAAACTGGTTCAGATGCTTGAATGCTTTGATGTAGCTGTCCTGCAGCAGATCCAGAGTCTCCTGCTCATCCTTGACCATAACCTGAATCGTGCAATAGACTCTGCTGTAGGTCATTTCGTACAGCTGTTCCATGGCTTGTTGATCGCCGCTCTTTGCCCTTAAAACCAACTCCGGGATATTTTGATCGGATTGACCCATTTTTCCTGTTGCCTCCTTTTGCGGATTGAAAGCCTCGTTAGCCGTTCAAACGATTCCATTCAGTTCGTTCCTCCTATCTATAGAACGACCAGGCACGCAGGCAGGTTGTAACAATTTCAAAAATTATTATTTTGCATAATATGGTTGCCTTTTTGTGCAATTATAACAAATTTCAATCTGTAACGCAATCCAATTCATTGAAATCATACTTTAGAAAAGGGCAATCGCCTTGTTCGATGCATGGCTCATTCATTCGCCTCCTTTAAATCAAAAATTTCATTTATAATCGTCGCTTTTTAGCACCTCCGCCCCATCTGGATTGTGCTTTTCCTTTCTTATTTTTGTTACAACTACTTGGCCATCAAGTGGTTATTGACATGAGGGCTCTCTTGCAAAATTAAACAAACTCTAATATTGAGTTGAAAATAATTCGGTATATGGTATAATAGGCATGGAAGGAGGCGATTGCGTTGAAAGAAGTCGGCAAACGGCTGCGTACACTGCGGGAGAGCCTGTCCCTGTCCCAGGCAAAGCTGGCGGAGCTTTTAGGGATCACCCAGTCCAGCCTCAACCGATACGAAAACGGTCAGTCAACCCCAACGGTAGAAGTGTTCCGCAAGTATGCAGACTTTTTCGATGTCTCGATGGATTACATCTTTGCCCGCTGTGAGAAACCGCAGGGAAAGCTGTACCACTATCAGCCGAAGGTGTGGAAAAATGGCGCCGAAATGGAGCAATTCGTGGAGATGTGCTTTGACCCCAAGTCGCCTTATTACAACCGCATGAAAGAATCCGTGTTGCAGATGTTTTCGGAAAATGCTGACCAGTAAGGGGGTGGCGATGTGAATGCTGTAATCTATGCCCGCTACTCCTCTGACAATCAGCGCGAGGAAAGCATCGACGGACAAATCCGGGAATGCATGGAATATTGCAGCCGGAATGGGATGACCGTCATAAAGGAATATATTGACCGCGCCCTTTCAGCCAAGACGGATCAACGCCCTGATTTCCAGCGGATGATTAAGGACAGCGCCAAAGGTCTGTTTGACGTAGTTGTGGTCTGGAAGCTGGACCGTTTTGCCCGCAACCGCTATGACAGCGCCCATTATAAAGCTGTCCTGAAAAAGAATGGCGTGCGGGTGATTTCGGCAAAAGAAAACATTGCCGATGGCCCGGAGGGCATCATCCTGGAGTCCATGCTGGAAGGCATGGCAGAATATTATTCCGCGGAATTGTCTGTAAAGGTCATCCGTGGCCATACCGAAAATGCCCTCAAGTGCAAATATAATGGCGGCACACCCACGTTTGGGTTTATCATTGATGCCAATAAGCAATACCAGCCCGACCCGGTCAGAGCACCCATTGTGCTGGATATTTTCAAGATGTACGACACCGGCTCCACCATGAAAGAGATCGTGGATCATCTGAATGGTCTGGGGGTTACAACGGTGCGGGGCAAAGTGGTAGACCTGAATTTTATCTCGGGGATTCTCCACAACCGGAAGTATATCGGTGAATACAAGTACCGCGATATCGTGGTGCCGGACGGTATTCCGGCTCTAGTTCCAACGGATTTGTTTGAGCGGGTGCAGAGCCAGATGCAGAAAAACAAAAAGGCCCCGGCCCGTCATAAGGCCGAGGATGACTACCTGCTGACCACCAAGCTGTTTTGCGGTTCCTGCAAGGCGATGATGGTGGGCGAGTCCGGTAGAAGCTCCAGCAAAGGAAGGGTATACCACTATTACCGCTGCGTCAACAGCAAAAAGAAGAAGATCTGTACAGCCAAGCACAGGAGCATCCGGAAGGAGCCTTTGGAGCAGGCCGTGGTGGATTCCGTTATGCGGAACATCATGGACGATGCCTTTGTGGAGTATTTTACCGATCAGGCTCTGGCTTTGCAGGGGCAGGAGAGCAGTGAGCTTCCCGCCCTGCGCCGCCAGCTGGCAGATACCGAAAAGGCAATTGACAATCTGCTGAACGCCATCCAGGCTGGTGCTTTCAATGCCTCTGTCAAGCGTCGGCTGGATGAGATGGAGGAAACCAAGGAAAAGCTGGAGCTGAGTATCGTGAAGGAAGAAATCAGGAAGCCTCAGTTCACCAGAGAGCAGATTCAGTTCTATATTCTCCAGTTCCGCAAAGTGGACATCAACACCCTGGAGGGCCGGAGGCGGCTGATTGACAGCTTTGTCAACAGCGTGGTGGTGTATGATGACTCCATTCTGGTGACCTTCAACTACAAGGAAGGGGCGGAACGGATCACCTTTGACCAGATTGAACGTTCGGATTTATCGTCTCTCGGTCGACCACAAGCCTCTGAAATCGCTTGATTTCAGGGGCTTTTTTGTTTTGCAGTTGTGTTTAAAGCGTTTAGGTAGAAATCTATGCCGTGAGATGATTGTAAGTACATTTTATTGGACAAATAATGGGGTACAATCATAGAATAATTTCAAAATGGAGGTGGTATGATGGGATCGTTGTTTATCATCGGGAATGGTTTTGACATGGCGCATGGCATCCCGACATCATACAGTAAGTTTCGTTCGTTTGTAATTGATAAGTACCCGGAGGCTCTGAAACGCAGCGACGAGGTGGTGCATTTAGAGGACCTTAAAGCCATCAAGCCAGATGCATTTGCAGCGGAAATTCTGCTCAGTGCAATGGACAAAGCGGCTGGTGTAAATTGGTCAAACTTCGAAGAAGCACTGGCTGATATCAATTTTGATGTCAAGCTGCCGGCGGCAAACCATAAAGAGGATGAAACTTTTGAAGAAGATTGCCGGCTGATGCAAAAGTATATGGTCTATATGGATGTGCTTACAAACAAGTTTACAAATTGCACGAAAATATGGCAAGAGTTTTTTCGCTTATGGATTAAAAGCATTGAAGTGCAAATTGAAGATGGGGAATTTGCTCCCAAAGACAGTCTGAAAACTTTGTTTTCGCAGCCGGAAGTAAAATTCCTTACTTTTAACTATACAAAAACGCTGCAGGAGTTATATGGAATAAAAAAAGTGATCCATATACATAACCGAGTGGGACAAAAACTTATTTTTGGCCATGGAGAGAAAGATGCAGTATATGGAAGAAACAGTGACAAGGCGCCGAATGGTTCGTTCGTGAGTTCTTCCTCGTTGAATGAAATGGTTATGTCCTTTCGAAAAGATACGGAAAAGCCGATGAAAAAATACAGAGATTTTTTCGAGAAGCTGGACGGTACCATAGATAAGGTTTACTCGTACGGTTTTAGCTATGGGAAGGTGGACAGTGTCTATATAAAGAAAATTATTGAAAAAATTTCTCCCGATGCAGTATGGTATTTTACTTCCTTTGAAGCGCAGAATTCCAAAGAGTTGGGGGTAAAGAAAGTTAAATTGCGCAGATACGGATTTAAAGGGACGTTTGATGTTTATGATGGGTCATAAAAGAATAGCTGGCTCTGTGCGCTGACCCAAGAAAACTTTATGGATGCCTGCATAACCCCCGCCCGTCCGGCCCAAGCTGGGAGGAGAAAGGGAGGGAGTTTTCCATGCACATACCAAAGCATATCGGGATCATTCCGGACGGCAACCGCCGCTGGGCCCAGGGGGCGGGGATGCCCAAACAGGACGGCTACACCCACGGTCTGGCGCCGGGGGTGGAGGTGCTGCATCTGGCCCGGCAGGCCGGGGTGAAGGAGATTACCTATTACGGCTTCACCACCGACAACTGCCGCCGCCCGGCGGAACAGGTGGCGGCCTTTTCCAGGGCCTGCGTGGAGGCGATGGAACGGATTGCCGCCGAGCCGGTGTCCCTGCTGGTGGCAGGGGACGACCGGGCCGCAGCCTTTCCCGAGCCGCTGCGGCAGTACCGCACCCGCACCGACCTGAACGGCGGGGGTATCCGGGTGAACTTTCTGGTGAACTACGGCTGGGAGTGGGATCTGGCCGACCTGGACCGGCCCGGGTCCAGCCGCCGGAAAATCACCGAAAGCCTCCGCAGCCGGGATATCTCCCGGGTGGATCTGGTGATCCGCTGGGGCGGCATGCGGCGTCTGTCGGGATTTTTGCCGGTGCAGGCGGTGTATGCGGACTTTTATGTGGTGGACCGGCTGTGGCCCGACTTCCAGCCCGAGGACTTCGCCGCTGCGCTGGCGTGGTATCAGAAGCAGGATGTGACCAGAGGCGGGTGAAGCGGGGGGAGGCCCCGCTCACCGGACACGGCCCGGCGCAAAGAAAAACAACAAAAAAACCGCCGTGCCCGGCCGAAACCGGGGCGGCAGTTTTGCTTTGGATGGGGGGAGGGGGCCGGTCAGAGGGCGGCGGCCTCCTGGTCGGTGAGGTAGCCGTATTTCACCATCTGGCGCACCACATAGTCCTGGCGCTGGTCGGCCAGGTCGGGGTTGGCGCTGAGGGAGTAGACCGAGGGCGCGTTGGGGATGCCCGCCAGAAGGGTGGCCTCGTAGGGGGTGATCTCGGCGGGGGTCTTGCCGAAATAGCCGGCGCAGGCCTCGGTGACCCCGTAGTAGCCGTCGCCGAAATAGATGGTGTTGACGTACAGCTCCAGAATTTCCCCTTTGGTGTAATGGCGCTCCAGGGCGAAGGCCATGAACACCTCGGCGATCTTGCGGGTGAACTCCTTCTCCTGGGTGAAGAACAGGTTTTTGGCTACCTGCTGGGTGATGGTGCTGCCGCCCTGGTCCAGGGTGCCGGTGGCCAGGTCGTAGATGGCCGCCCGGGTGATGGCGATGAGGTCGATGCCGCCGTGCTGGGTGAAGCGGTGGTCCTCCACCGCGATGACCGCGTTGAGATACAGCTGGGGCAGGTCGCTCAGGGGGGCGTAATCGGGGGCGGAGCGGATGGCGTCCACCGTGGCTTCCAGGCTCTGGTCCTCCAGGGCCCGGCGGTACAGCTGGTAGCCCCGGACGGTCAGCAGGCCGCCCGCCACCAGCGCGGCCGCCAGCGCCAGCACCAGCAGCCGCTTGAGCAGGTTCAGGAAAAATCGCATAACAATCATACCTCGTATGTAGGCGTTTTGACAGAATGGGGAGACGGGCTCCCTTTGCCCGCAGGGCCGCAGCTCTGCGGGACGTCCGGGCGGGCCCGTCCGGAAAACAGGGCTCCGCCTCGCTTATTATAACGCAGGACAGGCGGTTTTGACTACGGTGGCGGGGGAATTTCCAGCGAAACTCAAAGATGGACGGTCTTGATTTTCCCTTGAGATTCCCCCGGGGCCGTAGGCAGGGGACGGCCCTTGTGGTACAATGGGGTTGATTCAGGCGGCAGATTGGGCCGCCGCAGCCCCTCCCGGCCGGCCCCCGGGAAGGGGCGGATGCCATCGGGCTGGAGGTGAAACGGGATGAATGAGGACAAAACCATCCTGATCGTGGACGACGAAGCGGAACTGCTGGAGATGGTGCGGGGGATTTTTGTCCGGGCCGGCTACGGCCAGGTGATGACGGCAGGGAACGGCCCCCAGGCCCTGGCCCTGTGCGCCGCCCGGCGGCCGGACCTGGTGATTCTGGACGTGATGATGCCGGGGATGGACGGGTTTTCGGTGCTGCGGGAACTGCGCCGCACCAGCAGCGTGCCGGTGCTGATGCTCACCGCCCGCAGCGAGGCCGAGGACAAGTTCACCGGTTTTGAGAGCGGGGCCGACGACTATCTGGCCAAGCCCTTCCTGCCCCGGGAACTGCTGTTCCGGGCCCAGGCCATCCTGCGGCGCACCAGCCCCGCCACCGGGCACCGGGTCCGGCTGGCCGCCGCCGAGGTGGACATCGAGAACGCCGCCGTCCGCCGGGACGGCCAGACTTTCCCCCTGACCGCCAAGGAATTGCAGCTGTTCCGCAAGCTGTACGAGAACGCCGGCCGCATCGTCACCACCGGCGCCCTGTGCGAGACGGTCTGCGGGCCGGTCTGGCAGGGCTACGAGAGCACCCTGGCCACCCACATCCGCCATCTGCGGGAAAAAATGGAGGCGAACCCCTCCCGTCCGGTGTCCATCGTGACGGTGAAGGGCCTGGGCTATCGGCTGGATCTGCCCGACGCCAAGGGGGCGGGCCGATGAATCCCGTTCGACGCTTTTTCCGCCGGTATGTCTTTTCCACCGTGGGCCTGCTGGCCCTGCTGCTGTTCACCAACATTGCGGTGCTGGTGGTGCTGCTGGGGATCAGCGAGGTGAAAGGCCCTTCGGACCGGTTTCAGATTGTGGATTTCTGCGCCCATCTCCAGGGCGGCGGCAGCAGCTGGCAGGCCGACCCCGAGGCCATCGGGATGCTGAAAGAGGAGCGGGCCTGGGCCATGGTCCTCAGCCCGGCGGGACAGGTGGCCTGGGAATACCAGATGCCCGCCGAGCTGCCCCGGACCTATTCCTCCGGCGACATCGCCCAGTTCAGCCGTTGGTATCTGGAGGACTGGCCGGTCACCGTCTGGGCCCTGGACGACGGCAGCCTGGCGGTGGTGGGCCGGCCCAAGGGCTCCATGGCCAAGTATTACGTCTCCCTGGGCCGGGACTATTACGATTTTCTCACCACCCTGGCCTGCGGCATCTTTTATATCAATGTGCTGCTGGTGGTGGTGCTGTTCATCCACAGCGCCCGGCGGGTGGAAAAGGCCATGGGCCCCATCCTCAACGCCATCCGCAGCCTGGCCGACGGCAAGCCGGTCCGCCTCCAGGAGGACGGCGAGCTGGCCGAGATCAACACCAGCCTCAACCGGGCCGCCGCCTACATCACCCGCAAGGACAACACCCGGGCCGAATGGATTCGGGGCATCTCCCACGACATCCGCACCCCGCTGTCGGTGATTCTGGGGTATGCCAGCGAGCTGGAGGAGAGCGGGGAACTGCCGCCCTGGGCCCGGGAACAGGCGGGGGCCATCCGCCGCCAGAGCGAAAAGCTCACCAGCCTGGTGGCCGACCTGAACCTGACCACCCGGCTGGAATACGCCCTGCGGCCCATCGACCGGAAAAAGCTGGACGGGGTGGAGCTGGCCCGCCAGGCGGTGAGCGAGGTGCTCAACGACGGCCTGGCCGACTGCTACACCCTGACCTTCATGGAGGCCCACCCGGGCCGCCATCTGCCGGTGGCGGGGGACCCGGCCCTGCTGGACCGGATGCTCTCCAACCTGCTGCGCAACTGCATCCGCCACAACCCCGGCGGCTGCCGGATCACCGTGACGGTGGCTCCCGCCCCCGCCACCGCGGCGGGCTGCCTGTTCATCATCGCCGATGACGGCTGCGGGGTCAGCCCCGCCCAGCTCCAGACCCTCAACCGGGGCGGGCCGCTGGCCAGCACCCAGCCCGCCGACCCCGCCGGAGAGCACGGCCTGGGCCTGCGGATTGTCCGCCAGATTGTCCAGGCCCACCGGGGCCGCCTGTCCTTCTCCAACACCTCCCCCCACGGTTTGACCGTCACCATCTGGATCGGAGAAAAGTAGGGCGGTTGTCAAAACAGGGCGGTTATGTTAAAATGAAACAGAAAAATGTTTCGAAATCTACCCAATGGGTGTAAAAATGACCCGGGGGCGGGGCGCCCGCGGGGCGAGGGGGTCGAGGACTGTTGTTTTCCCACGAAGAAATCCAGAGCCTGAACGCGCTGGAAATGGCCGTCTACAACTACGTCACCAAAAACCGCGAAAAAGTCATCTACATGAAGATCCGGGAGCTGGCGGCCCAGGCGCATGTTTCCACCACCACGGTGCTGCATATGTGCAAAAAGTTCGGCTGCGACGGATACACCGAGTTCAAGCTCCAGCTCAAACAGGAGCTGCTGCAGGACAAAAAGGATGTGGCCGACCTGGACATCGCCGCGCTGCAGGATTTCCTGGTGCGGCTGTCCTCCCCCGCCATCCAGAGCCAGGTGGACCGGGCGGTCCAGCTGCTGCGGGGCGCGGGCCACATCCTGTTCATCGGGGTGGGCACCAGCAGCATCCTGGCCCAGTACGGCGCCCGGTACCTGTGCAACGTGGGGTATTTCGCCACCTTCATCGACGACCCCTTCACCCCCATCAATACCTGCATGACTACCCAGGCCCGCTTTGACAGCGTGGTGGTCATCGCCCTGTCGGTGTCGGGGGAGACCCGCCAGGTCATCGACATGGCCCGCCAGCTCAAGGAGCGGGGCTGTACCCTCATCTCCCTCACCAACAGCGCCAGCTGTACCCTGGCCCAGATCAGCGATCTGAACCTCAACTATTATATGGCCGACGTGCGGGTGGATGGATACTTTCAGCTCACCTGCCAGGCGCCGGTGCTCTGCCTGCTGGAGATGATCGGCCGCCGGATGTACCAGGCCCGGCCCGATCAGGACGGCGCTTCCGGCCTGGCCGTGCTGCCCGCAACCTGAAAACACACCCGCCACCCCGGAGCCCCGGGGTGTTTTTTATGCACCAGAGCAAAAACAAAACCGCCCGCCCAAAAAACAGGCTGTGAAGAAATTGGTCAAAAGTATCGAACGGCAGGGAGTGGAATTGCAGACATTGCACAAAAGAAAAAACGAATCGTTGCCGTTCAAAAACAAGTTATCTTGGGGTTGACCGGTTATTTTTGCCCTGAAAACCGATGACAAGGGCAAAAAAACGGATTATACTGGCTTCAGCAAGCGGGGCCGGGCGCCCCGACAGAGTCCACAAAAAACAAAAAACAGAAAGGAGAAACGTGCAATGGACGAGAATCTCACCGACGCCATCGTAATGAATCTGGTGGTGAACAGCGGCGAAGCCCGCAGCCTGGCCATGGAGGCCATCGGCCTGGCCGAGCAGGGCCAGTTCGAGGAGGCTGTCGCCAAGATCGCTGCCGCCCGCGACACCATCAACGCGGCCCACAACTTCCAGACCGAGCTGGTGCAGAAGGAGATCAACGGCGATGCGGTGCCGATGAGTCTGCTGATGTGCCACGGCCAGGATCACCTGATGACCGCCATGGTGGTCATTGATCTGGCCGAGAAGTTCATCGAAGTGTACAAGAAGATGGCCGGCTGAACCTGTCTGGCAAAAGGTTTACCTTTGAGAAGAAGATAAGGAGAGTGTGTTCTATGTTTAAGATTCGTCTGTTCTGCGCCGCCGGTATGTCCACCAGCCTGCTGGTCACCAAGATGCGCGCCGCCGCCAAGGAAATGGGCATTGAGGCCGACATCGAGGCCGCCGGCGAGACCAAGATGCGCGAGGAGACCGACGGCATCGACGTGGCTCTGCTGGGCCCCCAGATCCGCTACAAGCTGGCCGACGCCAAGAAGATCTGCGAGCCCAAGGGCGTGCCCGTGGACGTGATCCCCATGGTGGACTACGGCACCATGAACGGCAAGAAGGTCGTGGAGTTCGCTCTCAAGCTGGCCGGCAAGAAGTAAGCTTTGCCCCCGCCGAAACACCATTTGGAAGGACAGGGCTTTCGGCGTACCAGGGGACGGGTCTTCAACAACAGGAGCGTATCGTTATGAGCTTTAGCAAGGATTTTCTGTGGGGCGGCGCCGTGGCCGCCCACCAGCTGGAAGGCGCTTACCGTGAAGGCGGCAAGGGCCTGAGCATTGTGGACGTGGTCACCGCCGGCGACGTCCACACCCCCCGCCGTGTCACCGACGGCATCCAGGAAGGGGAGTTCTACCCCAACCACGAGGCCATCGACTTCTACCACCGCTACAAGGAGGACATCGCCCTCTTTGCCGAGATGGGCTTCAAGTGCTTCCGCACCTCCATCGCCTGGACCCGCATCTTCCCCAACGGCGACGAACTGACCCCCAACGAGGAGGGCCTGAAGTTCTACGACGATCTCTTTGACGAGTGCCATAAGTACGGCATCGAGCCGGTGGTCACCCTCAGCCACTTCGAGATGCCCCTCCACCTGACCGAGGTGTACGGCTCCTGGCGCAGCCGCAAGATGATCGAGTTCTTTGTCCGGTTCGCCCGCACCTGCTTTGAGCGGTACAAGGACAAGGTCAAGTACTGGATGACCTTCAACGAGATCAACAACCAGGCCAACTTCGCCCACGACAACAGCATGTACTTCAACTCCGGCTTCATCTGCAAGCCCGGCGAGGACCACGAGTACCTGATGTACCAGGCCGCCCACTATGAGCTGGTGGCCAGCGCCGAGGCCGTGAAGGTGGGCCATGAGATCAATCCCGACTTCAAGATCGGCTGCATGATCGCCATGACCCCCATCTATCCCGCCACCTGCAAGCCCGAGGACGTCATGATGGCCGAGCGGGCCATGCAGCGCCGCTTCTACTACATGGACGTCCACGCCAAGGGCTTCTATCCTCCCAACATCCTCAAGCACTGGGAGCGCAAGGGCTACCAGATGGACGTCACCGACCAGGATCTGGCCATCCTGAAGGAAGGCTGCGTGGATTACATCGGCTTCAGCTACTACATGACCTTCGCCATCCAGCACAAGGACGACAACCCCGCCTACGACTACCGCGAGAGCACCGACTTGACCCGGAATCCCTTCGTCCAGGCTTCGGACTGGGGCTGGCAGATCGACCCGGTGGGCCTGCGCTACGCCCTGAACTGGATGACCGACCGCTACACCCAGCCCCTGTTCATCGTGGAGAACGGCCTGGGCGCCTACGACACCGTCCTGCCCGACGGCTCCATCCAGGACGACTACCGCATCGCCTACTTCCAGCAGCACATCGCCGAGATGAAGAAGGCGGTGGAAGAGGACGGGGTCAACCTGATGGGCTACACCCCCTGGGGCTGCATTGACCTGGTCAGCGCCGGCACCGGCGAGATGGACAAGCGCTACGGCTTCATCTACGTGGACAAGCACAACGACCGCACCGGCACCCTGGCCCGCAGCCGGAAAAAGAGCTTCTACTGGTACAAGAAGGTCATCGCCACCAACGGCGAGGACCTGAGCAACGATTGAGAGAGAGGACACCATGGCAGGGATTTGTCTTACATTGGATGTGGGCGGCAGCTCCATCAAATACGCGCTGATTGATTCGGACCGGAACCTGACCCATCACGGCAAGGTCCCCTCGCCCCACGGCTCCCGCAGCGCCCATCTGGACGCCATGGCGGGGATTTATGAGCAGTTCCGGGGCCAGGTGGAGGGCATCGCCATCTCCTATCCCGGCATCATCGACAGCGAGGCCGGCATCTGCAAGACCACCGGCGCCCTGGAACTGGGCCTGGACTTCCCGCTGGTGCAGGAGCTGGAAGCCCGCTGCGGCGTGCCGGTGACGGTGATGAACGACGCCAAGGCCGCCGCCCTGGCGGAGGCCTCCTGGGGCGCCCTGGCCGGCTGCGCCGACGGCGTGGTGATTGTGCTGGGCACCGGCATCGGCGGCGCCCTGATCCAGGACGGCAAGGTCCGGATGGGCAAGCACTTCTCGGCGGGTGAGTTCAGCACCATCAGCATGGACGAGCACGTGGAGACCATCGAGCACACCTGGTGCGGCCTCAACGGCAGCAGCAAGCTGATCACCACCGCCGCCTATGCCAAAGGGGTGGACCCCGCCTCCATCAACGGCGAGGACGTGTTCTGCTGGGTGAACGAGGGGGACCCCGCCGTCTGCATGGCCCTGGACCGGTTCACCGCCCAGCTGGCGGTGATGATCCGCAACCTGCAGCTGATCTATGACCCCGAGCGGGTGGCCATCGGCGGCGGCATCTCCCAGCAGCCCAAGCTGATGGAATCCCTCCAGAAGAACCTGGACCAGCTCCACCGGATGGCCGCCATCTACGGGATGCCCGAGGCCCAGGTGGTCACCTGCAAGTACTACAACGACGCCAACCTCATCGGCGCATACGCCTATTACGTCCAGCGCCGGGGCTGATGCACGCCATCTCCGCCAGCCTGCGCCCTGACTGCGTGGACCGGTCCGGCCGCGCCGGCTGTCTTTCCTCTTAGCCCGAAGCCCCCCGCAGAGAGTGCACGTCTCTGCGGGGGGCTTCGTGTCGGTCCCAAAAACAAAAGCGCCCGTCCCCGGTTTTCCGGAGGCGGGCGCTTTGGCGTATCCATATCCAGGTCAGGACAGCTCAAACATGCCGTTGTAGAGCTGGTAGTATTCGCCCTTCTGGGCCAGCAGGGCGTCGTGGTCGCCCCGCTCCACAATCTGGCCCTGTTCCAGCACCATGATGGCGTTGGCGTTGCGGACGGTGGACAGGCGGTGGGCGATCACAAAGACGGTGCGGCCCTCCATCAGCTGGTCCATGCCCTTTTCGATCAGGGACTCGGTGCGGGTGTCGATGGAGCTGGTGGCCTCGTCCAGAATCAGCACCGGCGGGTCGGCCACCGCCGCCCGGGCGATGGCCAGCAGCTGCCGCTGGCCCTGGGACAGGCTGGCGCCGTCCGAGGTGATGCGGGTGTCGTAGCCCTGGGGCAGGCGGCGGATGAAGGAGTCGGCGTTGGCCACCTTGGCCGCCCGGATGATCTCCTCCCGGGTGGCGTCCAGCTTGCCGAAACGGATGTTGTCGGCGATGGTGCCGGTGAACAGGTGGGTGTCCTGCAGGACGATGCCCAAAGACCGGCGGAGGGAATCCTTGGCGATGTCCCGCACGTCGATGCCGTCGTAGGTGACGCTGCCGGCGTCGATGTCATAGAACCGGTTGATCAGGTTGGTGATGGTGGTCTTGCCGGCGCCGGTGGAGCCCACAAAGGCGATCTTCTGGCCCGGCTTTGCGTAGAGGCTGACGTTTTTCAGGATGGGATGGCCCGGCTCATAGCCGAAACTCACGTCGTGGAACCGCACATCCCCCCGCAGGGGCACCAGTTCGCCGTCCGGCTTCTGCCAGGCCCACAGCCCCGTCTTTTGGTCGCAGGCGGTGAGGACGCCGTCCTTCTCCCGGACGTTCACCAGGCGGATTTTCCCCTCGTCCACCTCGGGGTCCAGCCGCATGGCCTCAAAAATCCGCTCGGCGCCCGCCATGGCCGCCAGCAGGAAATTGCTCTGCTGGGTGAACTGGTTGATGGGCATGGCGGCCTGGCGGACAAACACCAGATAGCTGGACAGGCTGCCGATGTCGGTCATGCCGTTCAAAACCATCAGGCCCCCCACCACCGCCACCACGGCGTAATTGATATAGGAGATGCTCACCACCGCCGGCACCATGGTGGCGGCGTAGCTCTGGGCGCCGGTGCCGGCCTTGCGGAGGGTCTCGTTTTTCTCCCCGAAGATCCGGAGGTTTTCCGGCTCGTGGTTGAACACCTTCACCACCTTCTGGCCGCTGACCATCTCCTCGATGTAGCCGTTGACGTCCCCCAGGGCCGCCTGCTGGGTGGTGTAGTAGGAGGTGCTGCGCCTGGCGCTGAACCGGATGTACAGGAACATGGCCGCGTAGCCCACCACCACAATCAGGGACAGCCGCCAGTTCAGCACAAACAGCATCACCAAGGTGCCGGTCATCTGGATGAAGCTCTGGATGGTCATGGCGAAACTGTTGTTCAGGGCGTCGGCCACCGTGTCCACGTCGTTGGTGAAATAGCTCATGATGTCCCCGTGGAGCTGGGTGTCAAAGAACCGCAGGGGCAGGGACTGGATGTGGGCGAACAGGTCCCGCCGGATGTCGTACAGGACTTTCTGGGCGGCGTAGACCATGGTCTGGGTGTAGCCAAAGGCGGCCAGGGCGCCCACGCCGCAGATGAGGGCGGTGAGCAGCACCCCCCGGGCCAGGGCGCCGGCGTCCCCGGCGCCCACGCTGTTCACCACCGGGCGGATCATATAGGTACCCAGCAGGTTGCCCAGGGCGCTGATGGTCACCAGCACCGCCACCGCCAGAAACAGGAATTTGTGCTGCCCCATGTAGGACAGCAGGGTTTTCAGGGTGCGCCAGAAGTTCTTGGGCTTTTTACCCGTGATCTGCCGTGCCGGCATCCGCGCCGCCTCCTTTCATCTGAGAGTGATAGATTTCCTGGTAGATGGGGTCGGAGGCCAGCAGCTGGCTGTGGGTGCCCACAGCGTGAATCTGTCCGTCCTCCAGCACCACGATCTGGTCGGTGCCCATCACCGAAGTGACCCGCTGGGCGATGATGATTTTGGTGACGCCGGTCAGGTCGCTGAGGGCTTTGCGGATTTTGGCCTCGGTGGCGGTGTCCACCGCGCTGACCGAGTCGTCAAAAATCAGGATCTTGGGCTTTTTCAGCAGGGTGCGGGCGATGCACAGGCGCTGTTTCTGGCCGCCCGACACGTTGACGCCGCCCTGGCCCAGGTCGGCATCCAGGCCCCCGGGCATCCGGCGGAGAAATTCCTCCGCCTGGGCGGCCCGGCAGGCCGCCCACAGGGTCTCGTCGTCGGCGTCGGGATTGCCCCATTTCAGGTTGTCCCGCACCGTACCCGAAAACAGCACGTTTTTCTGTAAGACGATGCCCACGGCGTCCCGCAGGGCGGTCAGGTCGTAGCGGCGGACGTCCTGTCCGCCCACCAGAACCCGGCCCTCGGTGGCGTCGTACAGACGGGGAATCAGCTGCACCAGGGTGGACTTGGCCGAGCCGGTGCCGCCCAGAATCCCCACCGTCTGCCCCGGCTGGATGGTCAGGTTGATTCCCGCCAGGGCGTACTCGGCGGCGTCGGGGTGGTATTTGAAAGAGACATTCTCAAAGACCACGCCCCCGTCGGGGATTTCCTTCACGGCGTCTTGGGGGGAGGTGAGCTCGACCTCCTCGTCCAGCACCTCGGCGATCCGGTGGGCGCTGGCCAGGGAACGGGTCATCAGCAAAAACACGTTGGAAATCATCATCAGGGAGTTCATCACCTGCAGCACATAGCTGAGGAAGCTGGTGAGCCGGCCCACCGTCAAGGTCCCGGCCAGAATCATCTGCCCGCCAAACCAAAGGATCATCACCATGGCGGCGTACATGGTCAGCTGGAAGGCCGGCAGGTTCAGCACCGCCGTGCGGAAGGTGGAGAGGCTCACGTTCATCAGTTCGGTGTTGACCTGGCGGAACTTTTCCTCCTCGTACTGGCCCCGGACAAAGGCTTTTACCGCCCGGATGGCGGTGAGGCATTCCTGCACCACCGTGTTCAGGTGGTCCATGGCCTGCTGAAGCCGGGTGTACATGGGGGCGATCCGCCGCACCACCAACACCAGCACCAGGCCCAGGATGGGGGCGCAGACAAAGAACACCACCGCCAGCCGGGGGCTCATATAGAAGGACAAAGCCACACCCAGCACCAGCATGGCGGGACCCCGCACCATGGGCCGGAATCCGCCGTTGATGGCGTTCTGCACCACCGACACGTCGGTGGTCATCCGGGTGATGAGGGAAGAAGTCTCAAAGTGGTCCAGGTTGCCGAAGGCGTAGGCCTGGACCTTGGCGTATTGGGCCTGACGGATCCGGGCGCCGAAGCCGTAGGAGGCCCGGGCGGCGTATTTGGCGTACAGCAGGCCGGTGATGAGGGCCAGCAGGGCGCAGGCGGCCATTTCCAGGCCGATCCGCAGGATGACGGCCACATCCCGCTGGGCCACCCCCGCGTCGATGATCTGGCTCATGAGAATGGGTATGAACATCTCAAAGGCGCTCTCGATCACCACCAGCAGCATCCCCAGGGCCATGTCCCGGCGGTAGGGGCCCATGTATTGAAGCAGGCGTTTCAAATCCTTCACGGCGTTTCCTCCTTGGGGGCCGGTGCGGCCCGCAGATTTTCCCGGGCCCGGCGCAGGTAGTCGGCAAACTGCCGGGCCTCCTGGTCCGAAAAGCCCCGCAGCATCTGCTGTTCCATGGCCTGGCAGTCCTCCTGCCAGGCGTCGGCGGCGGCCCGGCCCGCCTCGGTCAGCTGGACGATGCCGGTGCGGCGGTCGTTCTGGTCCACCCGGCGGGTGATGAACCCGCCTTTTTCCAGCGAGTCCAGCATCCGGCAGACCGCCGCCGGGTCCACCTCAAAGTAACAGGCCAGATGCTTCTGGCTGCAGGGACCCTCCCGGGCCAGATAACAGATCAGCTTGGGCTGGCCGGGGCCCAGGCCCAGGGCGGCGCGGCCCGGCCGCAGCCAGGCGCGCTGGGCGTGGAACGCCCGGTACAGCAGCATGTGAAAGCCGTTTTCCATGGAAAAGGCTCCTTTCTTGATGTGTCAATGGTTGATATGTCAATGATTGTGCCACAGCTTTTTCATTATAGCGCAGCGGCGGCGGATGTCAAGCGGCCCCGCCGGGGGCCAAAGAGGGGAAAGTCCGCGGTTTTGTTGCATTTTTCGCCCCGTGATGCTACAATGATAGACCGAGTGAAACAAAGGAGGGCTGCACTGTGCAATACGCGCTGTTTATCCGCCCGGCGGCCACCATTTACGACCTGCCGGAGAAAACCCGTCCGGGCGAGGACGGGCAGCTGCTGTCCGCCATCGGGGACGAGGGCCTCTACGGCCAGAGCTGCCAGGTGGTGGACCACCCGGACGGGGAGGGAATGGTCCGGGTCTGCACCTTTTACGGCTATCCCGGCTATGTGGACCGGGAGGACCTGCTGTTCCTGACCGGGGAACAGCTGCGGGCCTATCTGTCCGCGCCGTCGGTGATGGCGGCCCGGGAGACCGACCTGCTGACCTGCCCCAAAGTGGCGGGGGTCCGGCTTTTGACGGTGGGCCGGGGCAGCCGGCTCCGCCTGGCCCCCGAAGGGGAGCCGGTGGAGGGCTGGACCCGGGTTCTGCTGGCGGACGGCCGGCCCGCCTGGGCCTGGAACCAGTCGCTGGAACCCCTGGCCTGGGAGGAGGACGCCGTCTTTACCCAGCGGGAGGGCCTGCCCTTTGACGACGCTTTGGCCCAGGCTCTGGGCATTCAGCCCGACCAGCTGGTCCAGCGGGCGCTGGACCGGTGGCACGGCGGGAACGAAGGGGCCTTCCGCCGGGCGGTCTGCGAGACGGCCCGGAAGTATCTGGGGGCCCAGTACCGCTGGGGCGGCAAGGCCGGGGCCGGGGTGGACTGTTCGGGCCTGGTGAGCAACGTCTATATGCAGAACGGGGTCCTCATCTACCGCAACGCCAGCATCAAGCCGGGCTGGCCGGTGCGGGAGATTCCCCGCGCCGCCATGCAGCCGGGAGACACCCTGTATTTCCCCGGCCATGTGGCCCTCTATCTGGGGGAGGGGATGTACATCCACTCCACCGGTGCGGCGGCCAGCGGCGGGGTGGTGTACAACAGCCTGGACCCGGCCAGCCCCCTCTACCGGGAGGACCTGGACCGGAAGCTCACAGCCGTGGGCACGATATTTTGAACGGTGAAAGGGGAGACGCCCACCATGAAAGTATGGGATCTGCACTGCGATACCCTCAGCGAGCTGCGCCACGCCGAAAAGGAAGGCCGGCCGGCGAATTTTGAACACAACGACCTCCACATCGACCTGACCCGGCTGGAGGCGGGGGACTATATGCTCCAGTGCCTGGCGGCCTTTGTGAACCTGGGCTCGGGGGAGGACCCTCTGGTCACCGCCCTGGAAGAAATCGACATCTTCAAGCGGATCATGGCGGCCTATCCCGACCGGATCGCCCCGGTGTACACTGCCGCCGACATCGCCCGCAACGCCGCCGCCGGAAAGATCAGCGCCCTGCTGACGGTGGAGGAGGGCGGCTGCTGCAAGGGGAGCCTGGGGGTCCTGCGGCGGCTGTATGAGCTGGGGGTCCGGATGATGACCCTCACCTGGAACTACGACAACCAGCTGGCGGCCTCCAATGTCAAGGCGGAGGGGCCCCAGCTGTGGCCCTGCCCGCCCGACGCCCACCACGGCCTCACCGACACCGGCCTGGCCTTCCTGGCCGAGATGGAGCGGCTCCGCATGATCGTGGACGTGAGCCACCTGTCCGACCGGGGATTCTGGGACGTGGTGGAACACAGCACCCGGCCCTTTGCGGCCAGCCATTCCAACTGCCGGGCGATGGCCCCCCACTGCCGCAACCTCACCGACGAGATGATCCGGGCCATGGCCGAACGGGGCTGCATTGCGGGCCTGAACTACTGCACCGCCTTCCTGGACGACCAGCCCGACCCGGCCCTCTGCCGCAGCACCGCCGCCCTCATCGCCAAACACGCGGCCCACTTCAAGCGGGTGGGCGGGGTGCAGATGATCGCCCTGGGCAGCGACTTTGACGGCATCGGCGGGCCGCTGGAACTGGACAGCTGCGACAAAATGCCCCTGCTGGCCGACGCCCTGCGGAAAGAAGGCTTCACCGAGGACGAGGTGGAAGGGATCTTCTGGCGCAACGCCCGGCGGTTCTTTGAAGAAAATCTGTGACCAAAGCGCAATATCCAGGCGGAATTCTACCGGCTGGACATGGATAAGATTTACAAACTGAAAAACAGACGAGGAATGATACAAAATGGATCGGAACATGACCCTGGAAAAGCGGATTGCGGCGGAGCTCTATTCCTATCATGGCCAGATGAGCGTCTTTGTGGACGACCTGCAGGGCCATACGGTGGAGATGGGGGCCGACGAATCCTTTGAGACGGCCTCCACCATCAAGGCGTATATCCTGGCGGCTTTGTACCTGCAGGCCAGCCGGGGCAAGGCCAGCCTGGAGGACACCGTCACCTACCGGCCGGAACACTTTGTGGACGGCTCGGGGATGCTGCGGGCCCTGGGGGTGGGGGCGGCCCTCAAGGTGAAGGACGCCGCCACCATGATGATTATCTGTTCGGACAACATCGCCACCAACATGATCATCGATTACCTGGGCCTGGAGGAGATCAACCGGTGCATTCAGGAGCTGGGGTTTGAGCATACGGTGCTCCACAACCCCCTCCACTTTGACCGGTACGACAAGCTGGGCACCACCACACCCCGGGATTATGCGGGCCTGTTCGCCCGGGTGGCCCGCGGGACCCTGGTGAGCCGGGAGGCCAGCGCCGACATGCTGGCTATCTTCCGGGCCCAGCACTACAACACCATGCTGACCGGGAATTTCCCGCCCTACTACCTGGACTGCGAGGAGACCGGGGAGGAGGAGCTGATCTGGGTGGCCAGCAAGAGCGGCAGCATGAACGCCTGCCGCAACGACGGCGGCATCGTTCACACCCCCTACGGGGAGTACGTCATCGTCCTGATGAATAAAAATTTTGACGACATCATTGAATACAACGCTCACCCCGCCATGGTATACGGTGCGAAGGTGAGCCGGATGATCCTGGACCAGGTGCTGGCCTGTGAGGGCCGGCTGTGGCTGTAAGGGAAAGCAAAAACGAGAGGAGAAACATTTTATGGGAGAAATCACGGTAAGCGGCCCCATGCTGCTTTTTCTGATCTGCATGACGGGTTTTGCGGGGATTGTGGACTCGGCGGCGGGCGGCGGCGGACTCATCAGCCTGCCGGCCTACCTGTTTGCGGGGCTGCCGGTCCACTATACTTACGGCACCAACAAGTTCAGCGCCGCCTGCGGCACCACCTTTGCCACCGGCAAGTTCCTGCGCAGCGGAGCTCTGGACGTGAAGGTGGGATTGCTGGCGGCGGCCGGCAGTTTTGTGGGCAGCGCCGCCGGCAGCCACATTGCGGTCTGGCTCAGCGACGGGGCACTGCGGCTGATGATGCTGTGCATCCTGCCGGTGGCGGCGGTCATCATCCTGACCCAGTGGAAGGCCCCCGACCGGGACTGCGGCGACTGCGCCCTGACCCGGCTGCGGGCGGTCCAGGCCCTGGCCATCGGCGTGGGTATCGGGTGTTACGACGGCCTGTTCGGCCCGGGAACCGGGACCTTTGCCATCATTGCGTTCAGCACCATCATGGGGTTTGACATGCGGCGGGCCAGCGGCAACGCCAAGGTCCTGAACATGGCCAGCAACTACGCCAGCCTGGTGACCTATCTGGCTTCGGGGCTGGTGGTGTTCCACATCGCCATTCCCTGCGCCATCAGCGGCATTGTGGGGAACCTCATCGGGTCCCGTCTGGCCCTCAAGGGCGGCGCCAAGGTGATCCGCCCCATGATGATGGTGGTTCTGGTTCTTCTCCTTGGCCGCCTCACCATGGAAGCCGTGGGCTGACCTACTTTTTCAGAGAAAAAGTAGGCAAGTTCCTTTTTCGAGAAAAAGGAACCAAAAAGCTTTTCACTGGGTACCATGAACTCTGGCCGCTCTTTATGAGGCCCAGCCGGCGGCAAGGTCTCAGCCTCTTTATCAGGTTCCCGGCCTGCGGCCCTGTGAGTCCGAACTTTTGTGCAGTTTGCTTTTTGAATGCCGGACGGCATTCCCAGCGCAGCGAACAAAGCCGAAAAGCAAGAGAGCACCTAAGGTAAACCAGCATCCTGCCGCTTTCGTCCGCAGGACATGGTGTATATGTTTGTCGCGGCGCTTGTTGTGCCAAACTGTAGATGTGGCGCATCAGCGCCGTTTTTGTATCATAAAGAAAGGAGAGGCCCCCAATGGGTGACTATGAATGGATGGGCGCTGCCCTGGAGGAAGCCAGAAAGGCGGCGGAACTGGGAGAGGTGCCGGTGGGTGCGGTGATCGTCCGCCGGGGCGAAATCGTGGCGGCGGCCCATAATACCCGGGAAACCCAGCGCAACGCCACCCATCACGCCGAATTGCTGGCCATTGACGCCGCCTGTAAGGCCCTGGGCGGCTGGCGTCTGTGGGAGTGCGAGCTGTTCGTCACCCTGGAACCCTGCCCCATGTGCGCCGGAGCCATCATCAACAGCCGGCTCCGTCGGGTGGTGTATGGCGCCGCCGATACCAAGGCCGGGTGCTGCGGGTCGGTGACCGACCTGTTCGCGTTGCCCTTCAACCATCACCCGGTGGTGGAAAAGGGCCTGCGGGCCGAGGAGGCCGGGGAACTGCTGGCCGGGTTCTTTGCCCGGCTGCGGGCCGAACGGGGCAAAAAGCCCCGCTGGACCCCGCCCGGCCGTCCCTGAAAGCCCCCGAAAAAAATATTTTCCGCCAGACACTTCCCTTTTTCGCGCCGGTGGTGTATAATATACGATGGTATTTTGCCGAAAATGCCCGCTTTTTTGCCCCAAAATGCCGCAGTGCCGGCGATTCCGGCAGGGAAAGTATTGGCGGCGCGGCGGCGGGCGGCAGGGTATCCAACGACCTTTCAGGAGAAACAGCCTATGCACGAAGACGAATTTGAGCTGACTTTTGAGCTGGAACCACCCGCACCGGCCCCGCAGCCCAAACAGGACGTGCCTGCGTCCTTTGCGCCGGAGCAGGAAAAAGCTCCCGCCGCAGAGGCTCCGGCTGCAGCCGAGCCGCCTGAACTGCCTGTGGAGGAGCCCCCTGCAGCGACTGCATCGGAGCCCCGTCCCGCACCGGCCCGGCCGGCGGCGGAACCTTCCGCCCCGCAGCCCTGCCATACCCCCGCCCGCGGGGTGTTGATCTCGGGGGGCGACCGGGGCATCGGCGCAGCGGCAGCCCGCGCCTTTTATCAGGCGGGGTATCGGGTGGCGGTGCTCTACCACACCAACACCCAGGCCGCCGCAGCCCTGGAGGCCAGCCTGCCCGGCTGTATCGCCCTCCAGTGCGACGTGGCCAGCCGTTCGGCCTGTGAGGCGGCGTTTGCCGCGGCCGCCGCGGCCCTGGGCCATGTGGACATTCTGGTCTGCAACGCCGGCATCGCCCAGCAGAAGCTCTTCACCGACATCACCCCCGACGAGTGGCAGCGTATGCTGGACGTCAACCTGACCGGTGCCTTCCACCTGTGCCAGCTGGCGCTGCCCGGGATGATCCGCCGCAAGTGGGGGCGGATTCTCACGGTGAGCAGTATGTGGGGCCAGACCGGCGGCAGCTGCGAGGTCCATTATTCGGCGGCCAAGGCCGGCCTGATCGGCCTGACCAAAGCCCTGGCCCGGGAGGAGGGGCCCAGCGGCATCACGGCCAACTGTGTGGCCCCCGGCGTCATCGACACCGATATGATGGCGTCCTTTACCGATGCGGACCGGGAGGCCCTGGCGGAAGAAACCCCGGTGGGCCGCCTGGGCAGCGCAGAGGAGGTGGCCCGGGCCCTGCTGTTCCTGGCAGGGGAAGAGGCCGGGTATATCACGGGGCAGGTGTTCGGCGTAAATGGCGGGCTGGTGATTTGAACCGTCCCGCCGCCTGACCTCTGGAGCAAAAAGGAGAGAGAAATATGGGCATGACCTTAAAAGAGATGCTGCGCAAAGGCGCCAACGAGGGGACCGTCAACGCGGACGAAGTGCGCGCACTGGCGCAGGAATGCGGCCTGGACACCGAGAGCCTGTACACCATTCTGGAGGAACGGGGGATCAAGATCCAGGAGAACGAGGCATCCCTGGACGTGGACGGCATCCTGGCAGAGGTGGAGAGCGCCGAGAACAGCGCCAACGACGACTACGACGAGCCCGAGGAGGACCGTCTGGAGGAGAATCCCGCCGACCTGAAGGCGGCGATGGATGAGCTGCTGGACGACCCCGTCAAGAATTACTTAAAGCAGATCGGCCAGATTCCGCTGTTGTCGGCGGAGCAGGAGGTGGAGCTGAGCCGCCGGATTCATGCCGGCGCCGAGGCAGCCCGCATCCTGCAGGCCGACCGCCGCAAGTACAACCGCCCCGATTACATCAAGCGCAACACCGCCCGGTTCTCGTTTGAGGAGGACGAGAACTCCCCCGACTACGAGGAGCCGGAGGAGGATCTGGACCCCGAGGACCGCAAGGATAAAGAGAACCCGGAGGAATCCGCCGAGGAGGCCGCCGAGGTGAAGGAAGCCATGGAGGCCGTCGAGGACGGCCCCCTGACCGACGAGCGCCGGGAAGAGCTGATGAAGGCCCGTCAGGACGGCCTGAACGCCCGCCGCAGCCTCAGCGAGGCCAACCTGCGCCTGGTGGTGTCCATCGCCAAGAAGCATGTGGGCCATAACCTGGCGTTCCTGGACCTGATTCAGGAGGGCAACATCGGCCTGATCAAGGCCGCCGAAAAGTTCGACTGCGCCCGCGGCTTCCGGTTCTCCACCTACGCCACCTGGTGGATTCGCCAGGCCATCACCCGCGCCATCGCGGACCAGGCCCGCACCATCCGCATCCCGGTGCACATGGTGGAGACCATCAACCGGATGCGCCAGGCCACCAGCCAGCTGGTGTACCAGAACGGCCACGAGCCCACCGCCGAGGAACTGGCCAAGGCCATGGACATGACGGTGGAGCGCGTCCGGGAGATTCAGCGGATGGCCCAGGAGCCCGCCAGCCTGGAGAGCCCGGTGGGTGAGGAGGAGGACTCCTCCCTGGGCGATTTCGTGGCCGACGAGAACGCCGAGGCCCCCGGCAAGGCCGCTGACCGCGCCATGGTGGCCCAGCAGATCAACCTGGCCCTCAAGAGCCTGACCCCCCGCGAGGAGAAGGTCATCCGCCTGCGCTTCGGCCTGGACGACGGCCGTCCCCGCACCCTGGAGGAAGTGGGCCGCGACTTTGGCGTCACCCGTGAGCGTGTCCGCCAGATCGAGGCCAAGGCCATCCGCAAGCTCCACAGCCGCAAGTGCCTGACCCTCCTCAACGGCCTTATCGAGTGATGCCGGGCCAAACGCCCCGGCCTACTTGCACAGAGTGCTCAAATATGGTATAATAACCGCCAAAGCGGTTATTGGACCCAGAGGAATGTGCTTCGCACAGACTGGTTTTTGTCCGCTCCGGCAGACACGGTATAATAGCCGTCAAAGCGGCTATTGGACCGAGAAGTGCGTGCTTCGCACAGATTGGTTTTTGTCCGCTCCGGCGGACACGGTATAATAACCGCCAAGGCGGCTATTGGACCGAGAAGTGCGTGCTCCGCACGGATTGGTTTTTGTCCGCTCCGGCGGACACGGTATAATAACCGCCAAAGCGGTTATTGGACCGAGAAGTGCGCGCTTCGCACGGATTGGTTTTTGTCTGCTTTGGCAGACACGGTATAATAATTATCTGCACGGTGCGTCCGCTTTTGGCGGACCGCCGTGCAGTCCGATGCGCCATCGCCAAGCGGTAAGGCAGGGGACTTTGACTCCCCCATCGCAGGTTCGACTCCTGCTGGCGCAACTGAAAACCCCGCATGGAGGCTTTAGAGCCTCTGTGCGGGGTTTTTGTTGTTTGGATGGGAAAAGTTATGCCCGGGAGGCAAAACCCTTCCAGGGGCCTTGTTTCCCTTTCTGCTGCACGGGGCGTCCTGCGGCCCTGCCGCGCCGCAAAAAGCCGCCCTCCCGGCTTTGTCCGGCCCCGCCTTGTCGGCCCCTGGCTGTTCCCGCGGGTCACCCAAAGGCCTCCGGCCGCTCCCTCACGGCTCTGAGCCGGGTTCCGGGCCGCCCCGACGGCCCTGGCATTCCTTGTCGGCCCCTGACTGTTCCCGCGGGTCACCCAAAGGCCTCCGGCCGCTCCCTCCCGACTCTGGGCCGGGTTCCGGGCCGCCCCGACGGCCCTGGTTTCCTTGTCGGCCTCAAACGGCCCCGGCGGGCCTCCAATGGTCCCGCGCCCCCGCTCCTGCGGGACCTGCAAGGAGGACGGGCCTTTGGGGTTCCCGGCCGGGCCGGTCATCGGGTTCTATCCCAAACCGGTGGAAGTCGTCTTTCTCTTCGTAAAAGGCGGTGTGTGCCGCCATCGGCGCACAGCGTCTTTTGCCTCTCTCTTTAACTCTCTCTATTGAGAGAGACAGGA
>NZ_NFKB01000036.1:0-35885 GCF_002160175.1 Faecalibacterium sp. An192 | reverse complement strand
GTTTTATAACCACGAGCGAATCCAAACGAAAGCAGGAGTGGCTCCGCTAACGCTCCGCCACTCCTGCTGAATCCTAATATCCTACACTTGGGGCTTTTTTGTACTGTCCACACAATTTGGACCGGTTCACTACCCTTGCGGATGGAACAGAGGCTTTTCTTTTTATCCCTGCGGAGCCCTGAAAGGTCCCCGCTTTATGCTTGTCCGACTTCCTGATGCCCGGCTCTCATGCAAACGGCGCAAACCGCAAACCCCTTCTCAAAAGAGGAATCCGGTTTATCCTGAACTTTGCATCGTACCCGGGCACAGCCCGAACGTAACGTGAGCGCTTGCAAAAACCTGAGCGCTGCGCCAGCTTTAACCCGGCTGTTTCGTCCGCAGGACGCGCCGGGCCAAAGCTGCCTTTGCCTTCTTTTTCTTTCAAGAAAAAGAAGGTTAGTCGTCGGAGTTGTCGAGTTTGAGGACGGCGGTGAAGGCCTCGCTGGGCAGGGAGACCGAGCCCAGCTGACGCATCTTCTTTTTGCCTTCCTTCTGCTTTTCCAGCAGCTTCTTTTTGCGGGTGATGTCGCCGCCGTAGCACTTGGCCAGCACGTCCTTGCGCATGGCCTTGACGGTTTCGCGGGCAATGACCTTGCCGCCCACCGCAGCCTGAACCGGGATCTCAAACAGGGTCCGGGGAATGTTGTCCCGCAGCTTTTCACAGATGCGGCGGCCCTTGGCGTAGGCGTTGTCACGGAACACGATCATGGACAGGGCGTCCACCGGATCGCCCGCCAGCAGGAAGTCCAGACGCACCAGGTCACTCTCCTGGTACTCCTTGAACTCGTAGTCGTAGCTGGCGTAGCCGCGGCTGCGGCTCTTGATGGCGTCGAAGAAATCGTAGACGATCTCGCCCAGAGGCATCACATAGTGCAGGTCCACCCGGACGTCGTCCATATACTTCATGTTGATGAGGACGCCCCGCTTCTGCTGGCACAGGTCCATCAGACCGCCCACGTACTCGTTGGGGGTGTAGAGGTGGACGTCCACAAAGGGCTCCTCCTGCTTGGCGATCTGGGAGGGATCGGGGTACTCGGAGGGGTTGGAAATGACCTTTTCGGTGCCGTCGGTGAGGGTGATCCGATACTGAACGCCGGGGGTGGTGGTGACCAGATCCAGGTCAAATTCCCGCTCCAGGCGCTCGGTGATGATCTCCATATGGAGCAGGCCCAGGAAGCCGCACCGGAAACCAAAGCCCAGCGCGGCGCTGTTTTCGGGCTCATAGGTCAGGGATGCGTCGTTGAGCTGGAGCTTTTCCAGGGCGTCCTTCAGGTCGGGATAGCGCTTGCCGTCGGCGGGATACACGCCGCAGAACACCATGGGCTTGACCTGACGGTAACCCGGCAGGGCCTCGGGGGTGGGATTGTCCGCCAGGGTGACGGTGTCGCCCACCCGGGTGTCCTGCACCGTCTTGATGCTGGCGGTGAGGTAGCCGACCTCGCCGGCCGACAGCTGGTCGCAGGGAGACAGGTTGGTGGCGCCCATATGGCCCACCTCCACCAGGGTGAACTTGGCCCCGGTGGCCATCAGCAGGATGGTATCTCCCGGCTTGACGGTGCCCTCAAAGACGCGGATGTAGACGATAACGCCCTTGTAGCTGTCGTAGACGCTGTCGAAAATCAGGGCCTTGAGGGGGGCGTCGGGGTCGCCGGCGGGGGCCGGAATGTCCGCCACCACCCGTTCCAGCACCTGGTCGATGTTCAGGCCCACCTTGGCCGAAATGCGGGGCGCGTCCAGGCAGGGCAGGCCGATGACGTCCTCCACCTCCTGGGCCACCTCGTCGGGGTGGGCGCTGGGCAGGTCGATTTTGTTCAACACCGGCACCAGCTCCAGGTCGTGTTCCAGCGCCATATAGGTGTTGGCCAGGGTCTGGGCTTCCACGCCCTGGGTGGCGTCAATCACCAGGATGGCGCCCTCACAGGCCGCCAGGCTGCGGCTGACTTCATAGGCGAAGTCCACGTGGCCCGGGGTGTCGATGAGGTTCAGCTCATACACCTGGCCATCCTTGGCGGTATAGTGCATGGTGACGGCCCGGGCCTTGATGGTGATGCCACGCTCCCGCTCGATGTCCATGTTGTCCAGAATCTGGTCGGACATGGTCCGCTCATCCACGCTCTCGGTCAGCTCGAGGATGCGGTCGGACAGGGTGGATTTGCCGTGGTCGATGTGGGCAATGATGCAGAAATTGCGGATGTTTTTGTTTGCCATGGGTTCCTCCGTGAAACGAGTGAAGGTTCAGCTGTCCAGGTGGTCGTCAACAAAGACGGCCCGGCCGTTTTCCAGGTAGACGCGGGGCACCCGGCGGGCCACCCCGCACAAAACCTCGTAAGAGATGGTGCCGGTTTTTTGGGCGATGGTTTCGGCGGTGTCCCCGGCGCCGCTGCCGCCCCAGAGGATGGCTTCATCCCCGTCGGCCACATGGGGCACGTTGGTGACGTCCACCAGCATCTGGTCCATGCAGACCCGGCCCAGCACCGGGCAGGGCTGGCCGTGCAGGTCCACCACCCCTTTGCCCTCGCTGAGCAGCCGGGGGTAGCCGTCGGCATAGCCGGCGCAGAGGGTGGCGGCCAGGGTGGGAGTCTGGGCGGTAAACCGCCGCCCATAGCTCACCGACTGGCCGGGCTGCAGCTCCTTCACCATGCTGACCACGGTTTTCAGGGTCATGACGGGGCGCAGGTCGGGGCAGGACACCTCGGCGCTGGGGGGATAGCCATACAGGATGATGCCGGGACGGCCCATGCAGCGCTCCCGGGGCAGGCCGGCGGGCCAGTCGGGATGGAGCAGGGTTCCGGCGGAGTTGTCGCAATGGACCAGGGCCGGCTCCCGGCCGGCGGCCCGCAGGGCCTCAAAGGCCCGCACAAAGAGGGCGTGCTGTCCGGCGGTATAGGCTTCGCTGTCCTCGCCGGCCTCGTCGGCGGCGGCGAAGTGCTGGAACAGTCCGGTCATCTCCAGGCCCGGCAGGGATGCCGCCTCGGCCATTTCCCGGACGGCGGCGTCAAAGTCGGTGCGGAGGGCAAAGCCGATCCGGCCCATGCCGGTGTCGGCCTTCAAGTGGATCTGTACCTTTACCCCCGCCTTCTGGGCCTCCTGGGACAGGGCCCGGGCATAGGCCAGCGAATAGCAGCACTGGGTGATCTGGTACTGGGCCAGAACCCGGGCGTACTGGGGCTCGGTGCGGCCCAGAATCAGGATGGGCAGCTTCTGCCCGGCCCGGCGCAGTTCCAGCGCCTCGGTCAGACGGCTCACCGCCAGCCAGGCCGCGCCCTCCTCGGCAAAGGCCTGGGCGCACCGGACCGCGCCATGGCCGTAGGCGTCGGCCTTGACCACAGCGCACAGGGGCAGGCCGCCGGCCTGCTGCCGGGTGATGCGAAAATTATGGCGCAGGGCGTCCAGGTCGATTTCGGCCCAGACGTGCCGCTCAAAAGGCTCGTTCATAGATTCTCCTCCGCCTTTCCTTTCTGCTGCGGGATTTTAAAAGAGCCCCGCCCGGTGTGCAGGGGCCGCCAGCCGTCGATCCCGCTCTCCTGCAGGGCATGCAGGGTTTTCTGGCGGAAGGCATGGTCGGTGCGGCACCGCTCATGGACAAAATCCTTGGTCCGTTCCCGGGTGGTGGTGCCGTCGGCGGGGCAGAGGCTCTTGACGATGGGCAGTTCCTCTTCGTAGACGGCGGCCCGGACCTCGGCCTCGGTGGCCAGCAGCATGGGCCGGATCAAGGTCAAATCCCGGCGGGACAGGTAGGTCACCGGGGAAAAGCACCCGATCCGCCCCTCCTGCCACAGGTTCATATAAAAGGTCTCGATGGCGTCGTCCAGATGATGGCCCAGAGCCACCTTGTTGCAGCCCAGTTCCTGGGCCGCCGTGTGGAGCGCGCCCCGGCGGAGCTTGGCGCAGAGGGCGCAGGGGTTCTTTTCCTGCCGCTCTTCAAAGATCACCGGGCCGATGTCGGTGCGGCGGACCTGATACGGGATGTTGTACCGCTCCATCAGCTGGGCCAGCCGGGAATAATCCCCCGGCTGCCGGCCGAACTGGGGGTCCAGGGTGACGGCCTGCAGCTCATAGTCAAAGCCGATGTACTGCCGCAGAAGGGCCAGCCCCACCGTCAGGGCCACGCTGTCCTTGCCTCCCGAAACGCCCACCAGCACCCGGTCCCCGGGGGCCAGCATCTCATAATCCTGGACGGCCTTGCGCATCAGGCCGGTGAGGCGCTGCATTGCTTTCGGTTCACTCATGCCAGGGCCACACTTTCAATCAGATTCAACACGTCGTTGATGGATGCCAGCCGGGTCAGGGCCGAGACGTAAATCACATCCCCGCTGTCGTAGGTGATGGTGGCCAGCACCGCATAATAGGCCTGGATGTCACAGCGGACGGCCTCCACCGCGGCCCCCTCCACCTCGATGTCGATTTTCTTGGGGCTGATGACGCCGTAGTTGGCCCGCAGGTCATCCTGGCTCTTGGTCAGGAAGTCCTCATAGGTGGAGGCGTCTCCCCGCTGGAACAGCACCACCTGATACTGGTCGTTGTCGGGGTCCTCGCTGGAAGCCAGCTCCAGCACCGGGCCCAGGGCGGGGTCCTCGGTCATGCGGCAGACCGGCCATGCGGCCGACTCATAATAGACCGAGATGCCGTTTTCGGCGGTGTAGTGGGTGTCGGGGTTGGCGGGGGTGCGGCGGCTGGTCATGAACAGCAGGACGCCGTAGACGACGACGCCCACCAATATAAACGCTGCCATCCCCACCAGAAGCCGTGAGGAACGCTTCTGGGCGGCGGCCTGGCGGTCGATCTCTCTGGGCATGTGGAAAATCTCCTTTTTACTCGTGATGAACGCTGAACACAGCGTATTTTATAGTATAGCATAAAACACGGCGGATTTACAGCGCCCATGCAAAGAAAACCCCGCTTTGGCCGCGCCCCGAAAAGCAAAAATGCACTGCGAGAATTCAAGAGTATTCAAGAGAAAACAAGAGATTTTGAAAGAATGATAAATTTGAGCTGAAAAAATCAAAAAATCGTGTTGACAGGCAGCTTTTGATGGTATATACTATCATTCGCGCCCACCCGGCGCCTGAACTGTTACGAATGCTTATCAGGAGGAAATATATATGAGCACTACTCTCGTGAAGCCCGCTGAAGTCGAGCGTAAGTGGTACCTGCTCGACGCTGCCGGCAAGCCGCTGGGCCGCGTCGCTGCTGAGGCCGCCGTCCTGCTGCGCGGCAAGCAGAAAGTCGATTTCACCCCCAATGTGGACTGCGGTGACTTTGTTGTCATCATCAACTGCGATCAGGCTGTCCTGACCGGCAAGAAGGCTGAGCAGAAGTTCCACATCACCCACTCTGCCTACATCGGCGGCCTGAAGAAGGTCCAGTACAAGAAGCTGATGGCTGAGAACAGCAACCTGGCTATGACCTACGCTGTCAAGGGCATGATCCCGTCCAACACCATCGGTGCCAAGGCTCTGACCCGCCTGCACTGCTACAAGGGTGCTGAGCACGCTCACGCTGCACAGAAGCCCGAGAAGATCGAGTTCTAAGAAGGAGGCAATCGAATATGTACGAAACCAAACCTTATTTCTACGGCACTGGTCGTCGTAAGGATTCCGTTGCCCGTGTTCGCGTCTACGCCGGCACCGGCAAGATCACCATCAACGACCGTGATCTGGACAACTACTTCGGTCTGGAGACCCTGAAGCTGATTGTCCGCGCTCCGCTGGTTCTGCTGGGCGTTGAGGATAAGTTTGATGTGGTTGTCCGCGTTGCAGGCGGCGGCGTTTCCGGCCAGGCCGGCGCTATCCGTCACGGCCTGAGCCGCGCTATGCTGCAGCAGAATGAGGAGAACCGCGCTGTCCTGAAGAAGGCCGGCTACCTGACCCGCGATCCTCGTATGAAGGAGCGCAAGAAATACGGTCTCAAGGCAGCCCGTCGCGCTCCGCAGTTCAGCAAGCGATAATTTTAGTTCAAAACAGCTCAAAAACCCCGAAACCATGCGGTTTTCGGGGTTTTTCCTTTTCAGATTGTTTGCCCTGTTTTGGCATAGTCTGACCCGTTTTGAACCATTTTTTATGGGTTAAATTAAGGACAACCACCCCCAAAACGGGGGCTAATGGGTTAAATCATAGGACAACTTTTTTGCCCCTGCCCCCTCCCAAGAGATCATTTTTGCTTTTTTGCCCCTCTGAAATTTTATGCAAAATCGGTTTGGCAGAGTTTGGCCAAATCTGAACAAATGAATATGATTTTATTGCGAAAGCGTTCAGCGTTCCTGCTGGGCGCTTTTTGCATTTCCGGGAACCGACGTTCCGGGATCAGAAAAAGCCGTCACTCTTTTTTTCAAGAAAGTAGTGGCGGCTTTTTCTATTTCCAGAACCAAACACGATCAACAGAAACGAGGTGAAATACGATGAACACGCAAATCATCGCCATCGCCAACCAGAAAGGCGGCGTTGGCAAGACAACCACCTGCGCGAACTTGGGGATCGGGCTGGCCCAGGCCGGGAAGAAGGTGCTGCTGGTGGACGCTGACCCCCAGGCCAGTCTAACCATCAGCCTGGGCAATCCGCAGCCGGACAAGCTGCCCTTTACCCTGTCCGACGCGATGGGCCGTATCCTCATGGACGAGCCGCTGCGCCCCGGCGAGGGCATCCTGCACCACCCGGAGGGCGTAGACCTCATGCCCGCCGACATCCAGCTGTCCGGCATGGAGGTGTCGTTGGTAAACGCCATGAGCCGCGAGACCGTCCTGCGGCAGTATCTGGACACCGTAAAGGGACAGTATTCCCATATCCTCATCGACTGCCAGCCCTCCCTGGGGATGCTTACGGTCAACGCGCTGGCGGCAGCCAACAGGATCATAGTCCCCGTCCAGGCGGAGTACTTGCCCGCCAAGGGCCTGGAACAGCTGCTGTCCACCATCAACAAGGTCAAGCGGCAGCTGAACCCCAAGCTCCAGACTGACGGCATTCTGCTGACGATGGTGGACAGCCGAACCAATTTTGCGAAAGAGATCGCCGCCCTGCTGCGGGAGACCTATGGCAGCAAAATCAAGGTATTCGGCACCGAGATTCCACATTCGGTCCGGGCCAAGGAGATCAGCGCCGAGGGCAAGAGCATCTTCGCCCATGATCCCGGCGGCAAGGTGGCCGAGGGCTACCGCAATCTGACAAAGGAGGTGTTGAAACTTGAAAAGCAGCGCGAAAAAAGTAGAGCTGGCTTCGGTAGATGACTTGTTCTCCACAGAGGAAAGCCGGGCCGACGCCCAGCGGGAGAAGGTTCTGGAAATTCCCCTGTCGGAGCTGCACCCGTTCAAGGACCACCCCTTCAAGGTCAGGGACGATGAGGCCATGATGGAGACCGCCGACAGCATCCGGCAGTACGGCGTGCTGGTCCCGGCCATCGCCCGCCCGGACCCCAACGGCGGCTATGAGCTGGTCGCCGGGCACCGGCGTCACCGGGCCAGCGAACTGGCTGGCAAGGATACCATGCCGGTCATTGTACGCGACCTGGACGATGACCAGGCCACCATCATCATGGTTGACAGCAACTTGCAGCGGGAAAGCCTGCTCCCCAGCGAGCGGGCTTTTGCTTATAAGATGAAGCTGGAAGCCATCAAGCACCAGGGGGAGCGTTCGGATTTAACTTCTCGCCAAGTTGGCGAGAAGTCGCAGACTTCGATTTCCCGTGTTGCAGATCAGGCAGGAGAAAGTCAGCGACAGGTTCAGCGTTATATCCGCCTGACTGAGCTGATCCCCGAACTGCTGGATATGGTGGATGAGAAAAAAATTGCCTTCAACCCGGCCTATGAGCTGTCCTTCCTCAAAAAAGAGGAACAGGTAGATTTGCTGGACGCGATGGACAGCGAACAGGCCACGCCGTCGCTCTCCCAGGCCCAGCGGCTGAAAAAGTACAGCCAGGAGGGCCACCTGACCCTCGACATGATGCGGGTCATCATGGGCGAGGAAAAGAAAAGCGACCTGGACAAGATCATCTTCACCAGCGACACCCTGCACAAGTATTTTCCCAGGAGCTACACCCCCGCCCGGATGCAGGAGACCATTATCAAGCTGCTGGAACAGTGGCAGCGCAAGCGCCAGCAACAGCATGAACGCTGAGAAAGGAGCCGCCTATGAGGGATATTTCAGCCCGCGAGCTGAAAGGACATAACATTTTGGCTGTGGAGCGGTTTCGGGACAATACCCGCTGGATGATCGAGTTTTCCGTCCTGCGTCCCGGTTCCTACGGCAGCTCCGGCGATGAGGTGCGGCTGTTTCTCACCGAGGACTGCTATCAGGCCGCCTTACTCAGCCAGCAGCGTCGGGAGATCAAAATCAAAAAGTGCGCCCATGTGGTTGAGGGGCACGTCCTGTATGTAAAGAAAAAGCGGAGGAAATGAGATGTTCAGAGAAAAAGAAATCTGTGATGCCATTCGCACAGCATATCTGCACCTGTTCCCTGATAAAAAGGAACGGAAACGGGCGCTCTCCAGGCTGGACCTGGAGCTTGTGGCGCAGGGCGTCCGCTATCGTGGGGAAATCGTCCTTGCCTACCAGACTTCCGGCAGCCATGAGTGCGCTCTGGACTATTACGGGCCGGAGCTGTTTCCCCAGCGGGGGTGCTGTATTTACCAAAAAACGGTCCAAAGTCATTCCACGCAGGTGGATGCCGCCTGTATCCGGGAACTATGGCTCCTGGATGATGGACGGTTTGTGGAGGTGTCCGGCGTAACTACAAAATACCGTTCGGCATACGAGCGGTTTTCTACCTGCTACCGCACGGTCCACCATATCGTCAAGGGCCGGGACTGGAAGGACTATCCGCCAGAGGAGATTACCGATGCCTTTGAGGACATCAACGACCATCCCTTTGACGGGATGCCCGGAGTTTTCTATGAAGTTTGAGCCGCGTCATAACTGACAGCGGCTTTTTTCATGCCATAAATGCCGAGAGGAGTGATGAAATGGCCGTTTTTCGCATTGAACGGACCCGTGATTATACCGTGATGTCCAACCACCACCTCCGCGACAAGGCGCTGTCGCTGAAATCCAAGGGACTGCTTTCCATGATGCTGTCCTTGCCGGAGGACTGGAACTACACCACACGCGGCCTCGCCAAAATCTGCAAGGAGGGCGTGGACGCCATCGGCGGGGCGCTGCGGGAGCTGGAAAGCGCCGGGTACATTGTCCGCCACCAGATGCGGGACCGCCAGGGGCGGATCAGCGACACCGAGTATGTCATCTATGAGCAGCCCCAGCCCAAAGCGCCGGATACGCCCCAGCCGGATACGGCTTCACCAGATACGGAAAACCCGTATCTGGCTGACCCGGATACGGAAAAGCCCGCTGAATTAAATATAGAGAAATCAAGGACCCAAAAATCAAATACCCAGGGATCAAGTACCGATTCCATTCCCTTCCGGGGCTTTACGGCAGCGCAGCTGCCGGAACGGAAAGGACGGGATGCGATGTCGGTGGAAGAAATGCAGGAGTATCGGGATTTGGTGTTGGAGAACATCGAGTACGACCACCTGTGCCGGGAATTCTCTACCTACCGGGAGGATTTAGACGAGATCGTGGAGCTGATCGTGGAAACGGTCTGCGCCAAACGCAAGACCACCCGGATCGCCGGGGCGGACTTTCCCCATGAGGTGGTGAGGTCCCGGTTCTTGAAGCTGGACAGCTCCCACATCGAGTTCGTCATGGAGTGCCTGCACAACAACACCACCGAGGTCCGCAACATGAAGCAATACCTGCTGACCGTGCTGTTCAACGCACCCACCACCATCAGCAACCACTACACGGCCCAGGTCAACCACGATATGTACGCAGGCGGCTGGTAACGGCCGCCTTTTTGTCTGCACCGCCCAAGGAGGGGTGATATGAACCAGATGGAAATTTTCAAAAACCCGGAGTTTGGCAGCGTCCGGGTCATTGATGAGGACGGCAAGTACCTGTTCTGCGGAACGGATGTAGCAAGGGCTTTGGGGTATTCGATTCCCAGCAAAGCGGTAAACACCCACTGCAAAGGGGTTTCCAAAATGGAAGCCCCTACGAGTGGCGGGGTACAAAAGCTCTTGTTTATCCCGGAAGGCGACGTCTACCGCCTCATTGTCCACAGCAAGCTGCCCTCGGCGGAGCGATTTGAACGCTGGGTGTTCGATGAAGTCCTTCCCAGCATCCGCCAGCACGGGGCCTACCTCACCAGAGAAAAGCTGTGGGAGGTCGCCACCTCGCCGGAGGCGCTGCTGAAGCTCTGCTCCGACCTGCTGGCCGAGCGCGAGAAGAACGCGGCCCTGCAAGCGGACAACGCCCGGCTGCAAGGCAAGGCTGTCTACTACGACCTGTTCATCGACCTGCGCCACAGCACCAACCTGCGCACCACCGCCAAGGAGCTGGACGTGCCGGAGCGGCGCTTCGTCCGCTTTCTGCTGGAACGCCGGTACGTCTACCGCACCCCGTCGGGCTGTGTGCTGCCCTACGCCAAAGGCAGCAACGAGGGGCTGTTCTGCGTGAAAGATTTTTGCCGCAACGGCCACACCGGCTCTTACACACTGGTGACACCCAAGGGCAAGCTGCACTTTGCGGAACTGCGCCAGTTGATTTTGGTGACGGTATGACGGGCCGCCACCTGTTACGGCGGCTGGTGGTCCCGCCTTAGTACCCAAGACCGCTTTCTGCATAACCGACGAAGGGAGGCGAGAAAAATGCAGGAGGAAGTGGAAAACAGGACTTTGACGCTGGTAGTCAGCGGCACCAAGTTCACCGGGCGGCTGTTCAAGGCCGCCATATCCAAGTACATGGCCCACCGCAGGGAGAAAAAGCTGAACAAGCAGCGCGGCCGGGATTCCCCCGTTACCCCCAAGGGCAAACAGACGGTGAAGCAGCTCATCGGGCAGAACCAGGGCGTTTCCAACATCGAGATCAACGACCCGTCCATCCGGGACTTTGAGCGCATCGCCCGCAAGTACGGCGTGGACTATGCGGTGAAAAAGGACCGCAGCACTTCGCCGCCCAAGTACCTGATCTTCTTCAAAGCCCGCGACGCCGACGCGCTGACCGCCGCTTTTTCTGAATACACACAGAAAAAGGTCAAGAAGGCCAACCGCAGCGAGCGCCCGTCCGTGCTGGAGAAGCTGGCGCAGTTCAAAGAACTGGTAAAAAGCGCCGTGGTGGACCGCGCCCACAGGAAGGAGCCGGAGCGATGAAGCAGCTGAATGTGAAAAAGCTGGTCCTTTTGAACCTGCCCTATATCCTGCTGGGGCTGTTCGCCACCAACCTGGGGGAAGCCTGGCGTCTTGCCGTCGGCGAGGACGCTTCGGCCAAGATGCTTTCGTTTTTCTCCACGCTGCCGGTGGCGCTGGGGAGCTGGTGGCCCAGCCTGCACCCGCTGGACCTGGCCGTGGGACTTTGCTGCGGCGCGGCGCTGCGGCTGGCGGTGTACCTGAAAGGCAAAAACGCCAAGAAATACCGCCACAACATGGAGTACGGTTCGGCCAGATGGGGCACCCACGACGATATTGCCCCCTACATGGACCCGGTGTTCCAGAATAACGTCATTCTGACCCAGACCGAACGCCTCACCATGTCCAGCCGCCCCAAGAACCCCAAGTATGCCCGCAACAAGAACGTGCTGGTCATCGGCGGCAGCGGTTCCGGCAAGACCCGGTTCTGGCTCAAGCCCAATCTGATGCAGATGCACAGCTCCTACGTCGTTACCGACCCCAAGGGCTATACTTGGGTGGGATAGAGAAAAGGAACGTCACACAAAGAAAAGCCAACAAGGAAAGGAGGTGAAAACCGTGGCCAGAACTGAAGATATCAAGATTACGGCTCTGTATGAGAGACTATCCCGTGATGACGAGCAGGTGGGCGAATCCAACAGCATTCAGAACCAGAAGATGTACCTGGAGGAGTACGCCCGGCAGCATGGACTGCGGAACATCCGGCACTTTTGGGACGATGGCTACACCGGCACCAACTTCAACCGCCCCGGCTTCAACGCCCTTTTGAGTGAGATTGAGGCAGGCCATGTAGCTACCCTGATTGTCAAAGACCTGAGCCGGTTCGGGCGAAACTACCTGCAGGTAGGCTACTACACAGAAGTTGTGTTCCCCAAGAAGGGTGTCCGCTTCATCGCCATCAACAACAGCGTGGACAGCGCGAAGCCCTCGGACAACGACTTCACCCCGTTCCTGAACATCATGAACGAGTGGTACGCCAAGGACACCAGCAACAAGATCAAGGCGGTGTTCAAGGCCCGGATGAAAAAAGGAATGCGGTGCAGCGGCTCTATCCCTTATGGCTACAAGCGGACCAAAGAGGACAAACAGCTGCTTCTTGTGGATGAACCGGCAGCCGAGGTTGTCCGAAAGATTTACCGCCTGGCCTGCCAGGGGTTGGGGATGACAGCCATTGCCGAGCAGCTGTCGGCAGAAAAGGTACTGATTCCATCCGCCTATGCTGCCAAATACTTCCCTGAAAATTGCAGACACAACAAAATGGCAGACCCTTACCGTTGGACGGCCACCACTGTGGGCTATATCCTAGACCGGCAGGAATACCTGGGGCATACGGTACTAGGTAAGTCCATTTGCGAAAACTTCAAGACCAAGCAGCGCCGAGCCGCTACCGCCGACGAGCTGATGATCTTCCCCAATACCCATGAGGCCATTGTGGATCAGGACACCTGGGACATTGCACACAAGCTGCGGCTGCGGAAACAGCCCAAAGCAGCCAACGGGACCTATACTCATCGCCTGTCTGGCTTGATCTACTGTGCGGACTGCGGGGCAAGAATGGGTTTCTGCGGCTCAGAAAACGAAAAACACTACGATTCGTCCTCCGCCTTCCAGTGCGGAAACTACCGTAGCACCACCAACCAATGTGCTTCCCATTTTGTCCGAACTTCGGTTCTGGAGACGGTCATCTTAAAGGCAATTCAGGCTGTCAGCCGGTATGCCCTGGAAAACGAGGCGGAGTTTATAGCCGATCTCAAGAGCGTCTGGGATGAAAACAAAGCCAAAAGCGAGGACACCGGCCAGCATGAGCTGGAAGAAGCCAGAAAACGAGTAGCTGAACTGGATGCCATGATTCAGAATCTGTACGAGAGTTCCATGAAAGGTGTACTGCCGGAGCGGCAGGCCCAACGGATGATCCAGCAGTACGATGAAGAACAGATCTTGCTGGAACGCCGAATGGAGGAACTGGAAAACCAGATTCGGCAGGAGTCAGTGAAGAAGGCAGACACCGAGCGGTTTCTGGCCCTGGTCGAAAAGTACCGCGATTGTCATGAGCTGACAGACGCCATGCTCTATTCCTTCATTGACCGGGTCGAGGTACATGAAGCCACCGGGGGCCGCACCATCTACCGCAAACAGAACATTGATATATACTTTAATTTTATTGGCAGTTACTACCCGCCCTCTGAAACCGTCTCGGAGGAAGATCGAATTGCCGCCATTGATGCAGAACAGCTTCGCAAGAAACAGGAAAAGGGCAAGCGAGCCAGCGAACGCCAGCAGCAGAAGCTGAAAGCCCTGCGGGAGGCAGCGAAAGCCGGGGACCCTGAAGCAGTGGCCAAGTATGAGGAACATCTCCGCAAACAGCGGGAGCGCAACCACAGATACCGCCAGCAAGTACAGCAAGCCAGAGCAGCCGACCCGGAGCATCTGCGGCAGCTGGATGAAAAGGAGCGGCTCAAACAGGAAAGGCTTCTGGAGAAAGAACGCAAGCGGTCAGAGCGGTCTGCCCAGCGGGCCAAGCTGACACGGGCAGAGCTGAAAGACAAGGCCAAGACTGACCCGGAAGCCGCTGCCAAGTGGGCCGCTCTCAAGGCCAGAGAGGCCGAGGCCCGGCAGCGCAAAAGGGAGCGTGAAGAAGCCCGGATGGCAGCAGACCCGGAATATGCCGCCATGATGGCGGAGCGAAAGGTCGAATATGAACGCACCCGGACAGCCAAACGCAAGGCCGAACATGATGCCCTGGTGGAGCGGGCCAGGACAGACCCCGAAGCCGCCCGGCAGCTGGCAGAACAGCGAAAGTACCAGAGTGAGGCGGCTGTGAAAAGCTACCAGAAGATGAAGGCAGCCGCAGAGGCTGGGGACCCGGAGGCCATCAAACGATACGAAGCCCACCTTGCCAAGCGCAGGGAGGACTACCATAAAAAGAAAGAAAAGCAGGAGGCGATTTCAGCATGAAGCTCGAACCGAGAATCCATGACAGCAGAAATGGTCTAGATTATGTCCTGACGGACCATTATTATCTCCCGGCGCTGAGGCTGCCGGAAGATAAGCGTCCCATCGGCCGCTGGGGCCGATTACATAAGGAATACCTGAAAACTTACAGGCCGGTCCTTTATCAAGCGCTGCTTCTGTCCGGCAAGCTGTATACCATCCTGGCCGATCTGGATGAACAGGCTGCCGAACGGTGCAGCCTGATCGTCCAGCAGATGGCCCAGGCCGAGAGCATCACGGAGGAACTGAAAGCAGCCGATCCGGTACGCTGGGTGCAGGGCATGAACTCCATCCGCAGCCGGGCTGAGGAGATCATCCAGGCTGAGATGATCTGTGTGTGAGGAGGGCAGGACAATGATTCTGGAAGCAATCTATAGCGGCGACTTTTATCCCAGCGAAACGGTTGTACCGAAGTCTGAAAAATACCGGAACGCACTGAAAGCTTGTGAGAAGATTATGGATCGGCTGGCCGAAAAGCTGAGCAAAGAAGATTACGACCTGGTGGAAGAACTTCAGGATCAGGCTTCCATCGCCCAGTGCGAGGAGAATGAGTGCCATTTCAAGGTTGGCTTCTCGGCCGGGCTGCTGGTGCAGCAGGAAGCGGTGGAGCAGGTCAAGAAGATCAATGACAAATGAAACAGCGGCAGGCGTCCGGTTGGACGATCCTGCCGCTGTTTCATTTATAAAAAAGTTGAGATCTGAGGGAGAAACTGGACCACCCGAAAGGCAAAAAAGCTTTTACCGATGTGCCTTCTCAAGAATCCACTTTCATCATGCGATATCCAACGCCAATGTGTGTTTGGATATATTGGGGAGAACCCGGCTCTTTTTCCAACTTTTTGCGTAGAGTGGCCATAAATACACGCAATGAAGCTACATCATTTTCCCAGCTTCTTCCCCAGATCTGCTGTGTGATATACGTGTGAGTCAGTACTTTTCCTACGTTTTTGCATAACAGACAGAGCAGCTTGTATTCACTGGGAGTCAAGTGAAGCTCCTGCCCGTCCAGAAAAGCACAGCCTGCTGCATAATCTACCTTTAACTTGCCATTGGTAAAGACAGAATCTATATTGGTCGAGCCGGCCTGCAATGCGGTCAGCCGCCGCTGAATGACCCGGAGCCTTGCAAGCAGTTCTTCTACAGAAAAGGGTTTGGTCAGGTAATCATCGGCACCAGCGTCCAGGGCTTCGATTTTATCTGTATCCTCGCTCCGGGCGCTGATGACAATAATTGGGACATTGGACCAGGAACGAACTTTGTGGATCACTTCCACACCATCCACATCCGGCAGTCCCAGATCCAGCAGGATGATTTCCGGGTTGTGGGAGGAAGCCTCCAGCACCGCGGACTCTCCGTTTGCTGCAGTCAAAAAGCGGTAATCGTGAGCTTTTAAAGTTGTGGTTATCAGGTTGCGAACGGGAATGTCGTCCTCGACCACCAAAATCAAAGGTTTATTCATGTAATTCAACCTCCCCGGCTGGTACAGAAAATGTAAAGACAGATCCATGGGGCAGATGATCGGTCACGGTGATTTCTCCTCCATGCGCATTGACGATGGATTTGCACAGTGCCAGACCCAGTCCCATGCTGCGGCGGCTGTCAACAATTTGGTTGGATACAGTATAAAACATCTCAAAAACGTGCGGTTTGGCCTGGTCGGGAATGCCCGGCCCGTTGTCCGCCACTGAAATATAAATAAAGTCCCCCTTGCGGTTCCACTCGATAGTGATGTCAGATCCCGGGGGCGTATACTTGATGGCATTGTCGATGATGTTGATCAGAACCTGAACAATCAGCTTGGCGTCGATCTGCGCCAGAAGGTATTCGTCACTGTTTTGCACATGCAGGTGATATTCCACACTTTTCCGGTTGATGTGGCGCAGCGCTTCTGCTACGACCTCGTCCACCAACTCCGTTGACATGTGCAGATTCATCCGGCCTTCTTCCAGCCGGCTGACCGACAGAAGATTTTCCACCAGGTTGATGAGCCACATGGCATCATCGTAGATGTCAGTATACATTTGCTTCTTGGTCTTGTCGTCAAACAAATCTCCGTTGGAGAGTAGGTTGCTGGCATTTCCGGAAATGGAAGTAAGAGGGGTACGCAGATCGTGAGAAATAGATCGAAGCAAATTGGCGCGGAGCTGTTCATTTTTGGCCAGAACCGCAGCAGCTTCTTTTTCCTCCAGGTTCTTTTGGCTTTCAAGAGCCAGGGCGCATTCGCCTAGAACAGAAAGGAGAACACTGGTCTCAAAGGAATCCAGAGGATTGTCCGATGTGGCAATGCCCACCACGGCGTAGACCTGGTCTCCTTTCCGAACGGATAGATAGGTGCAGCGGGAATCAGAAAAAGTTTCCGTTCCCGCGCCGGCTCTTTTGTTGTTGGTTACAACCCACTGGGCTACCTCACGCTCCTTTTCCGAGGTATAACGATCGGTGGAAGCTGTGTCATCCATAAGAAAGATTTCAGAGGCTGTGAGCTTTTCCTGCTGGATGCGGTATACGATGATATCGCGCTGAAACATCTTTAACAGCTGTTTTGCGGTGACCGAAAGAATTTCTTCCTGCGTTCGGGCTTTTTGGAGTGTCTGATTGGTTTCAAAGAGAAGTTTGGTGCGCCATGCCACCTGGGCCGACCGTTTGGCGTGGGACTTCAGCTTGGAGGCTAGAGATCCGGTCAACAGGGAAACAAGGAACATGACGAGAAAGGTGACCGGGTAGCCGCTCTCATAGACATGCAGAGAAAATCTGGGGTTTGTGAAACAGAAATTAAAGGTGAGCACGCTGAAAACAGCGGCAAAAAAGCTGCAGATGGAACTCTTTGTGGACACGGAAACAAGCAAGACCCCCAAAAGATAGAGGGCAATGATATTGGCATCTGTGAAGCCCAGCTCATAAAACAGAAAGCCGATGAGAGTGGTGGAAACAAGGATTACCGCGCTCTTAAACAGATCCAGAAGGGACAAGGACGGCAGATGCACAGTCTCCCGGTATCGAGTGGAGAGCAAATGGTTCATTCCGTTGTCGGGAATGATGTGAATATCCAGCTCCGGCGTGAGATCAATCAGTCGGTCGGTCAGAGATGCCTTGTGGAACCAGGGGCGGGAAGGAAATCCGCTGCGGCCCAGCACGATTTTTGTGACCCCGGACAAATGGGAAAATTCGGAAATCTGATAGGCTACATCGTCGCCATATACGGTTTCGACGGATGCGCCCAGCTGCTGTGCCAGATGGATATTGGCCCGAAGGCGCTCTTTGTCCGGCGGAGACATCCATTGGAAGTCTTTCGTTTCCACAAACAGTGCGGTTAACTCACATTTGAATGCGCTGGCCATACGCGCGGCAGTACGGATGATTTTTTCATTGGAGGGAGAAGAAGAAAGGCATACCAGAATATGTTCATGGGAGCGATAGCCTGTCCCATTTTGCCCGGACTGGGTATACAGGGCCACCCGATCTGCGCAGCGGCGCAGGGCAAGTTCCCGAAGCGCGCTCAACTGAGAGAGAGAATATCGGGAAAGGAGCTGAACCTTTTTCTGTTCCAGCAAGCGCTGCTGGAGCCTTTCAGGTTCTATGTCAATGAATTCCACCCGGGATGCCCGGTCAAATACGTGGTCGGGGATACGTTCGGATGTGGAAAAGCCCAGAATGGAAAAAACAGTGTCCTGGATGCTTTCAATGTGCTGGACGTCCAGAGTCGTGTAGACATCGATGCCTGCTTTCAGAAGTTCCTCGATATCCTGGCAGCGTTTTCTGTGGCGGGATCCATCTATGTTGGTGTGGGACAGGTCCTCGATCAGGATCAGCTGCGGCCGTCTTTTGATGCAGGCGTCCAGATCTAGTTCGGATTCTGTGTGTCCATCCTGTGCAACCGTTTTGCAGTGTACTGTCTCAAAATCTTCGGCCAGCGGCGGGTCAGACGGCCATGCATCAAAGGATAACAGTCCAATCACCACGTCCTGCCCTTCCCGCTTGGCCGCTCTGGCGGCTTCCAACATGGCATGTCTTTTTCCGGCGCCGCAAAAATAGCTGGCAAAAATAGTCAGTTTGCCGGGCGCCTTTCTTGCAACTTGATCGGATAATGCGGGAGCATGCATCACCTTGTCCTCCTTTCATTCCAGTGTATTATAACATACTTTTAGATGATTGCCTGCAAAGTTGACGAATCGATTCAGTAAATGGCACAGATGCTCCGCCGCCCTCTCATGAAATACCTTTCGTTCCGACTGCCGCATCCTTGATGGCTCATCATCTTTCGAGAGTCTTTCAACAACGTCATTATCCATTTCTCATCTAAAGGAGGCGTTAATCTGTTAAGACAGACATTAAGATGACATTAAGACAGAGAACTCCTGCTTGTTTGAAGTCGCTTTGAGTATTGGTGGCTTTTTCTGTACAACAACTGTAGGTAAGAGCTCACAAAATCCATTTTTTGGTCAAACACTTTATGAAACCATTCACATCCAGCCGAACAGGAACGCCAGGGACAGGGCAACAGCGGTGGTGCATACACAAACCGCGGCCATCGTGAAAAGGGGCAGTCCAATATAAATCAGGAACAGCTTAAACCCCTGGTGACAGAGCAGGAAATTTTCAATCCGGGCGTCTATCCGGCTTTCACAACAAGAGATGCATTTTATACGTGTGAACATATCGATCTCCTCCTTACGGCTCTATCATAGCGCACAGGGACTAAAACTGGAGAAAAGATTGTCGGGATGGGATTAAAACCAAATAAAAGGCCGCCGGCCCGCCTGATGTACAGGAGAGCCGGTGACCTTTTTGCATCAAAGAAAATGGTATGTGCGCTATGCCGGAAAATCCGCAGGGGAGGGGAATTACGCAAGGCCCATTGCTTTGGCAATGTCCAGGTTGACACCCAGAACGTTGACGGTCTCTTCGCCAAAAATACCAAGCAGTTTTCCCTCTGTGTTGTTCTCCACAATCTGCTCAAGTTCCTCCTGGCTGAGGCCGGAAGCGGCTGCCAGGGCAGGAATTTGAATCCGGGCCGATGCAGGGGTGATATGCGGGTCCAGCCCGGAGCCAGAAGCGGTTACCAGATCGGCAGGGATATCCTCCCGTTTAACCTCCGGGTTTGCCTCCAGAAAAGCCTCGATGTCTGCTTCGACCCGCTGGGTCAGAGCAGGATTGGAGGGCGCGTAGTTGTTGGAACCGGAACCAATCCCGGCGAACGGGGTGCCGTCACTGTAGTACCGGTTGCCCTGTTCGTCCTGGTAGTAGGTGTTGTAGTGGTAAGCGGAAGGGCGCCCCTTCATGAAATAGGGCTTGGTGAACTCCTGGCCCACATGGGCGGACCCCACCGCCTGGCCGTAGGAATAGACCAGACTGCCATTGGCCTGACTGGGAAAGAGAACCGCAGAAATCCCGCTGAGCAGGACCGGAAACACAAAGCCGCAGAGCAGCAGCAGGATCAGTGCCATCACCAAAGACTGACGCAGGCTGTGAAAAAAGGTATTCTTATAGGTTACTTCGTCCATCGTAAGGAGCCTCCTCAGATATGCAGTGCGGCCAGAATCGGGGCAATCAGAGTGTCGATGATTTTGATGCCGACAAAGGGGGTGACCACACCGCCCAGACCGTAGATCATCATGTTCCGGGCCAGCATTTTGCCGGAAGACATGGGGCGGTACTTGACGCCCTTCATGGCCAGAGGAATCAGGCAGGGAATGATGATTGCGTTGAAAATCAGGGCCGACAGGATAGCGCTGTTCTGGGTGCTCAGGTGCATGATGTTCAGGACACCCAGCTGGGGAATCGCCGCCATAAACATGGCCGGAATGATTGCAAAATACTTTGCAATATCGTTCGCAATGGAGAAGGTGGTGAGGGAGCCGCGGGTGATGAGCAGCTGCTTGCCGATCTCCACCACTTCCAGAATTTTGGTGGGGTCAGAGTCCAGATCCACCATGTTGGCGGCTTCCTTGGCTGCGGTGGTGCCGGAGTTCATGGCCAGGCCCACATTGGCCTGGGCAAGGGCGGGGGCGTCGTTGGTGCCGTCGCCGGTCATGGCAACGATTTTTCCCTCGGCCTGCTCTTTTTTGATGACGCGAATCTTGTCCTCGGGCTTGCACTCGGCAATAAAACCGTCCACCCCGGCTTCCTTTGCAATGGTGGCTGCGGTCAGGGGATTGTCGCCGGTGCACATGATGGTTTTGATGCCGATGGCGCGCAGACGCTCAAAACGCTCTGCCATGCCGGGCTTGACGGTGTCTTTCAGGTAAATAACGCCCAGAATCTGGTTGTTCTGGCACACGACCAGGGGCGTGCCGCCCAGAGAAGAAACTTTCTCTACATGGGTGCGCAGGTCAGCAGGGACTTTTCCGCCCTGCGCCGTAATATACTGCTCGATGGCGTCCGAAGCGCCCTTGCGGACCCGGGTGCCGTCGGGCAGGTCCACGCCGCTCATGCGGGTCTGGGCGGTGAACTCTACAAAGGAAGAACCGGGAATCTCCTGGCTGTTGTCTCCCAGACGGCGAGCCAGTTCCAGCGTGGATTTTCCCTCGGGGGTCTCGTCGTGAAGACTGGTCAGAGCTGCACAGCGAATCAGCTCGCTGCGGCTTGCCCCCTCCACGGGGAAGAAGTCGGCAGCCAGACGGTTGCCAAAGGTGATGGTGCCCGTTTTGTCCAGAATCATGGTGTCCACGTCGCCACAGGCCTCCACGGCCTTGCCGGACATGGCGATCACATTGAACCGGGTGACGCGGTCCATACCGGCGATGCCGATGGCGGACAGCAGGCCGCCGATGGTGGTGGGAATCAGACAAACCATCAGGGCGATCAGGGTGGACAGCGGCAGCTGAACCCCGCAATACATTCCGATGGGGTACAGGGTGACAATGACAATCAGAAAAATGATGGTCAAGGAGACCAGAAGGGTGCTCAGGGCGATTTCGTTGGGGGTCTTTTTCCGGGAGGCGCCTTCCACCAGAGCGATCATGCGGTCCAGAAAGCTGTTGCCGGGATCGGAGGTGATCTGGATTTTCAGCCAGTCGGACACCACCGTGGTGCCGCCGGTCACTGAGCAGAAGTCGCCGCCGCTCTCACGGACGACGGGGGCGGATTCTCCAGTGATGGCCGACTCATCCACCGAGGCAATACCCTCGATGACCTCGCCGTCGCCGGGAATGACCTCTCCGGCCGATACCATCACGATGTCGCCTTTTTTCAGCTCGCTGGAGGAAATCAGGGTCTCGCTGCCGTCCGGACGCAGCAGGTGAGCCTGGGTGTCCTTCTGGGTCTTTTTCAGGCTGGCGGCCTGGGCTTTGCCCCGGCCCTCCGCTACAGATTCTGCAAAGTTGGCGAACAGTACCGTAATCAGCAGAATGATGGAAACAATCAAGTTGTAAGTACGCAGGCCGGTGTCGCCTTCGCCGAACAGCCCCGGCATGATTGTCAGCAGCAGTGTAATGAAGAAGCCGGTTTCCACGACGAACATAACCGGGTTCTTAATCATATACCGGGGGTCCAGCTTTTTTACCGAGCCGATGAACGCCTGTTTGAGGATTTCACCGGTCAGCAGCTTTTTGTTTTGTTTCTTGCTCATATTACGAATATCCTCCTTAGCCCCAGAGGGTCAAATGCTCGGCAATGGGGCCCAGAGCCAGCGCCGGGAAGAAGGTCAACGCGGCAAAGATATACACCACGAACACAAGAATCACTGCAAAGCTCGCCGTGCTGGTTTGCAGTGTGCCGGCAGACTCGTTGATATAGTTTTTCTTCATCAGGGAGCCGGCGATGGCCAGTTGAATCACAATGGGCAGATACCGCCCCAGGAACATGACGATGCCGGTGGTCATGTTCCAGAAGTAGGAGTTGTCCGCCAGCCCTTCAAAACCGGAGCCGTTGTTCGCCGCAGAGGAGGCGTATTCATACAGCACCTGGCTCAGGCCGTGGAAACCGGGATTGGTAACGCCGGCCTGCCCGGCGGATGTCGTCACCGCCAGGGCAGTAAAGGACAGGATCAGCAGGGGATGGATGATGATGGCCAGTGCCGTCAGCTTCATTTCGCGTCCCTCGATCTTCTTGCCCAGATATTCGGGGGTGCGGCCCACCATCAGCCCGCAGATGAACACCGCCAGGATGGCGTACAGAATCATGTTCATGAGGCCCACGCCCTTGCCGCCAAAGACACAGTTGAGCATCATGTGCAGCATCGGCACCATTCCGCCCAACGGCGTCAGGGTGTCGTGCATGTTGTTGACGGTGCCTGTGGTGAAGGATGTTGTTACGGTGGTAAACAGAGCGGATTGGGCGATGCCGAAGCGGACTTCCTTGCCCTCCATGCTGCCTGCGGACTGGTTGAGGCCGATCTCCGCCAGAGCCGGGTTGCCCTGCAGCTCAGCCCAGTAGCAAAGGCTCAGGCCAACCAGGAACAAAATTCCCATGGCCAAAAAGATGCTGCGGCCTTCTTTGCCCAGCAGCCGGGCCGTGATGCCTTCCGGATGGGCGGACAGCATATTTTCCCGGGTCGAGTCCTTCTGATTCTGGAGACGTCCGTCACCCACCATCTTGCCGAAGGTAATGACACAGGCGCCGGGCAGCAGCATCATGGAATACAGTTCAATCAGGTTGGACAGGATGGTGGGGTTCTCCATGGGGGTGGCGGAGTTGGCGCCGAAGAAGCCGCCGCCGTTGGTGCCCAGGTGCTTGATGATTTCAAGCGCCGCCACCGGCCCCATCCCCAAAACCTGATACGTGCCTTCCAGGGTCTGCACCACGACATTCTCCGAGAAATTCTGCGGCACACCCTGCCATACCAGCAGCAGCCCGCCCACCAGGGAGAAGGGCAGCAGCACGCGGGTGGTGATGCGAACCAGATCGGCAAAGAAGTTGCCTACATGATCTTTTGTCTTGCCGGCCAGGCCGCGGATGAACGCGACACAGGCGGCATAGCCGCTGGCTGCGGAAACAAACATCATAAAGATGATGACCAGCATCTGGGAGAGGTAGCTCAGGCCGCTTTCGCCGGAGTAGTGCTGCAGGTTGGTGTTGGTCATAAAACTAATGATGGTATTAAAGGCCAGGTCCGACTTCATGCCCTGAATCCCGTTGGGATTCAGAAGGGGAATGCTCTGGATGCGGAGAATCACATAGCCAACAGCCATCATCACCGCGTTGGTGCCCAGCAGGGCCAGGGCGTACTGTTTCCAGTTCATGCCCTTTTGAGGGTCCACGCCGCCCAGCTTGTAAATGACCCCGTCGACCCGATCCATAACGGGGTCGGCAAAGGTGTGTTTTCCTGCGGCGATATGATAAAGATACCGCCCCACTGGAATAACAAGGATCAAATAAATGATGCATGTCAGGACCAGCTGTACCATACAAAAAACCTCCTATACAGTGTCCTCGATCTTAAAACCGATCCGGATGCGCCAGGGCGTATACCAGATATCCGCCCAGCAGCAAAACAATGACTCCAAGCAAAATCATAAATCTCAACTCCTGTACTTTCTTATTCCTCGGATTCGACCTGCCGCTGGCACCAGTTCGCCAGCAGTACGACAAGGCCAAAACCGGCCAGTATGATTCCGATCATCAAGCAATCCATCATTTCCGGTGCCCCTTTCAACATGGATGAGTCAGCAAAACATCCAATATTTATTTTGCGCTCCTAGGATAGCGCAGCGGGTCATAAGGCAGGGTTAAGGAAGATGGCGCGGCATTAAGAAGAAATGAAGATCCTGTCTTTCCCTCCGGATGGGAGCAATCCCGCTTCCTGTGAAAGCGGCGGGGGAAAAGGGGATTTTTCCGGCTGTTTTGGAGTCATGGCACCTCTTTGCCGCGCTCTTCCTGCAGTCGGATGCGCTCCTGGCTCAGGCCGCACTCGTTTAGAATGGCAATAAGAAGGTTTTTTTCAAAGGCGTCCGGTATGGAGTAACCTGCAACGGGGACTGCTACAATTCCCATGACCCCTTGCGTCCCCCGGACAGAGAGAAAAAACCATTTGGAATCCGGCAGCGTACTTGTGGTTGCGCCGGCATACTTGTTGTTGGCTTGTACCCACTTGGCCACGCCCATTTCTTCGGTACCCAGCTGGGCCAGGACTTCCTGTGCATCGGACGGCTCCGCCCGGAACGACAAATCTTGTCCGGATTTGCTCAAGGCGTAGAGGATGGGCCGATCAAAAAGCCGGCTCAGCTGTTCTGCCGTCAGACGGAGGCAATCCCATTCGGTGCGTCCCTGCTGCAGTTTTTGGCTGCTTTCCAGGAGAAGTTCTGTGTAATAACTTTTTTGTGCAGCCATGCGTGCCTGGGCTTTGACTCGGCTGGCCAGAGAACTGGCAATGATGCTAGCGGAAAGCATGGTCAGAAAGGTGACGGGATAGTTGGGGTCATTGGCGCGGAAAGTGAAACGGGGCTCTGTAAAAAGAAAGTTGAAGGCGGCAACACTGAAAAGGGATTCTACGGCTCCATACAGGTGACCGTCTGTAGACACCGCCGTAATGAGAACCCCCAAAATGTAAACCGTGATGATATTGGATTCACTGAAACCGGCGTGGTAAAATCCCAATCCGGCCATCGAGGATAGGATCAAAGCCGCCAATGTGATGCAGGCGTCTTTCCCCGTAAAGTGCGATTTAGGAAGGTGGAACTTTCCGAGCGGTTTTTTATAGAGCGGCTGGTGATCCGGAATGATGTAAATGTCCAGGTCAGTCAGTGCGATCAGCCGGTCAGCCAGACTCTTTTTTCCGATGAGTGGGTTTTGCTTGTGGTTGATGCGGCCCATCACGATTTTGGTCACGCCGCTGACGCGGGCATATTCCGCAATCTGTACAGCGGGGTCGGTTCCGTAGACGGTGGAAATCTGGGCGCCCAGCTGCTCCGCCAGATGCAAATTGCTGCGCAGGCGTTTCAAGTTGTCACCGGACAACTCTTTGGTCTCCGGCGTCTGCACAAATAGGGCTGTGAATCCGCTGTGGAAGGCTTCTGCCATCCGTGCAGCGGTTCGAATGACTTTTGGATTGGATGGGGAAGAAGACAGACAAATCAAAATATGTTCTCCGGCTTTGGCGCTTTTTTCTCTCCCTTCCTGCAATGCGGTCCGGTTGAGCTGGTCCGCGGTGCGCCGCATGGCAATCTCGCGCAGGGCAGCCAGGTTTTCTACGGTGAAAAAGTTTTGGAGCGCTTGTTTTGCTTGGCGCTCCTGGTATACTTTTCCTGCCTGGAGACGCTTCACCAGCTCATCCGGCTCGATATCTACCAGTTCCACCTGATTGGCCCGGTCAAAGATACGATCGGGGATGCGTTCATGGACCGCAATGCCTGTGATGGAGGATACTAAATCGTTGAGGGACTCCAAATGCTGCACATTGACGGTGGTGTATACATTGATTCCGGCCTGAAGCAGTTCTTCCACATCCTGATACCGCTTTGTGTGCCGGCATCCTGGAGCATTGTTGTGAGCCAATTCATCTACCAGAATGAGCTGGGGCTTGCGCTGAAGGGCCTGATCCAGATCAAATTCTTTGAGCTTGATGCCGCGATAGTCGATTTCTCTGCAGGGCAAAACTTCCAGCCCCTGCAAGAGAGCAAGGGTGTCTGGTCTGGCATGGTGCTCCACGTAGCCTGCCACCACATCAATCCCTTCTTTTTGGGCCTGGTGCGCTGCTTGCAGCATCGCATAGGTTTTGCCGACACCTGCGGCGTATCCAAAAAAGATTTTCAGTTTTCCGGGGAAAATTGTGCTTTTCTGACCGGGAAAGCAATCTGACATTATTTGAGGTGTGTTTTCCATATCCATCATCTCCTGTAATCTCAGTGGATCGGATCCATAGAAAATCGCTATAATCATAGCATGCGGAGCACTATAAAATCATAAAAGATTTTCTATCTACGTTAAGATTGAATGAAGATCAAAATCAATAGGATTCAGCAGATGCAGGAGGACAGAATTTGGATTTTACACGAGCAATGAAGGCTCCTTCTAAACGGGAGATCTATTTTTTATGTTTCAGAGATACAAAACACACAACTCTGCTGAGAAGAGCAAAAAGCTTTCGTATTAAATGATTGGGCAAAGTAAAAAAGAAGATTTTTATCATTTGAAAAAGTGGATATTTTTGTATACGGGTTGCAGTGCAAATGACGCAAGAAGGAGTTCCAGTGTCCCTTGAGAGGCCTGTTGGTGAAGGTCCCTCAAACTCCCGATTTTACCAGGAGTTATGACTTTAATAAAGAAGGTGAAGACTTATGAGCAAAAAACTAGACCGCATGAAATCCCAAAAGGCCCAGGCCGAACAGAAGCTCCGCTACTACCAGCACCAGGAGAAAATGCTGGAGCACCGCATACCAGAACTGACCAGCAAAGCCCGAACTCATCGCCTCTGCACCCGCGGGGGAATGCTGGAGAGCTTCCTAATCTGCCCCGGAGAGTTGACTGATGACCAGGTGATGGAGCTGCTGAAACTCTCATTCCGTCAGCAGGAGGTTGCGCTGGCCCTGGCAAAGATGATTCACGATGTGCAAGAAGCCCGGAACGTTCCAACCCTATTGTAATAGGGCGCAATTATACACCGTTCCGGTGCAATTGCGGTCTTGCAGACGGCTTGATGAAATCGGGCTGGCGTTTCGTTCACCATTCCGATTTCATCCCAAGGAAAACTGCATTTTCCTTGCGCTGCTCCGCAGCTATCCTTTTGCAGCTCTCGCCCAGGGCAGAAGCGCCCCCGCTCCGTCCCTGGACAGAGAGCACAACTGAATACGATTCCAGACCGTTCGTCAAGAGCAATCCTGACGGGCGGTTTTTGTTTTGGAGGTGATATCCATTCCGTGTCCGCATTTTCAAATCACCATCACCCAGCGCAGCAAGGGCCAGTCGGCGGTGGCAGGTGCCGCCTACCAGAGCGGCGAGAAGCTGTTTTCTGAGTACGACCAGAAAACCAAAAACTACTCTGGCAAGCGCGGCATCCTGTACACGGAAATCATGCTGCCATCTCACGCTCCGCCGGAATACGCCAACCGGGAAGCCCTATGGAACTCGGTGGAGGCAGCCGAAAAGCAATGGAATGCCCAACTGGCCCGGCGATTTGTACTGGCCCTGCCCAAAGAAGTTCCACCAGAGCAGTACCCACAGATGGTCCGGGACTATTGCGAGAAGCAGTTTGTTTCCAAGGGGATGATTGCTGACTTCGCCATTCATGATCCGGCCCCGCCCGGACACAATGTTCACTGTCATGTGATGCTGACCCTTCGTGCCATGGACGAACAAGGCAAGTGGCTCCCCAAGAGCCGAAAGGTGTACGACCTGGATGAAAACGGCGAACGCATCCGGCTCCCGTCGGGGAACTGGAAAAGCCACAAGGAGGATACCGTGGATTGGAACGACCAGAAGTATGCGGAGATCTGGCGGCAAGGCTGGGCTGATACCGTCAACCGCTATCTAGAAGCAGCAGATCGGCCAGAGCGGCTAGACTTGCGCTCCTATGAGCGGCAGGGCCTGGATGTGATCCCTACCGTCCACATGGGACCTGCGGTGGTGCAGATGGAGCGGCGAGGCATCCAGACTAATATCGGAAATCTCAACCGGGATATCAAGGCAGCCAACCAGATGCTGTCCGCTATTCGTAAAACCATTCGGGGTCTGCTGGACTGGATTGAAGAACTGGTCCAGGCTGAAAAAGAGCTGCTGAAAGAGGAAGCAGTCGCCACAGACCTTGGGGTGCTTCTCAATGATTATCTGAACCAGAGAAAAGCAGGACGAAGCGATTGGTCCTGGTCCGGGCAGCAGAAGGGCGACCTGAAGGACTTGAAGAATGTGGCAAGGGCTGTTGTCTATCTCCAACAGCATAAGATCTCGACTCTGGAGCAGCTGAACACCGTCCTGTCCGGCGTGAAACAAAAAGCCAGCCAGGCCAGTACCGGTATGCGAAAGGCCGAGAAGCGGATGAAGGACATTGTCGGGATTCAGAATGCCGTTTCAGTTTGCCAGGAACAGAAGCCCATCCATGACAAGTATCTGAAAATCGGCTGGAAGAAGCGGCAGGCCGCATTTGCCGAAAGCCACCAGGAGGAACTGAAAGCCTACAACAAAGCCTACCGCTATTTGAAAGCACAGCACGTTGATCTGAATGTGAATCTGGATGCCCTAGAGGCAGAGTACAGCAAACTGCAATCGGATCACTCAGCCTTTGCCCGACAGCTGGAACAGGTGCAGGCAGATTTGAAGCCGCTGAACGAAGTCCGCTATTGGGTCAGCCAGGTTCTGGGACCGGAAGCATTGGGCAAGGTAGAGAGTAAGCGTTCGGTGGTAGAGCAGCTCCGCCAGGCCGGAAAGCAAGACCCAAAACAGGACACGACATTCCAGAAAGAAAAAGAACAGAAGATGGAACTCTAAGGAACCTGACTTTGAAAGAAGTCAGGTTCTTTTTATTTGGGCTTTTATGGAGAAAGGAGAAATGCAGACATGGAGGAATTAAAGCAGGCTATGACACCACCGCAGGCAACCCCCGCAGGCACTTTCAGTGTGAAGATCGAAAACACCACCTATGTGGTAGGTATTCACTTCAGCCGGACTGCAAAAGACACTTTGGAGGACAAAATGAAGCGTTTGATGCTGGATGATGTTAAAACCGCCAATTTTTGAGGCAAAAATTCGGAAGATATTCCCTCTGAATATCTTGACAACGTCCTCCCCAAGGGCACCATCCTGGTGGAGTGCGGCAAAATGCTCCAGCGCGGCGCGCCCAAGCTGGGCAAGGACGGCAAGCCGGTGAAGGACAAGCACGGAAAAATCGTGTATGAGCCGTACCAAATCCGGGTGCTGAACACCATCAACTTCAACAAGTCGATGCACTATAACCCGTTCAGCTACATTCACTCGGAGAAGGATATTTTGAAGCTGGTAACGACCCTCATCGCCAACACCAAGGGCGAGGGCAAGGCCGGGGACGATTTCTGGGTCAAGGCGGAGACGCTTTTGTACTGTGCGCTCATCGGCTACATCCACTACGAGGCCCCGGTGGAGGAACAGAACTTCTCCACCCTCATCGAGTTCATCAACGCGATGGAGGTGCGGGAGGATGACGAGGAGTTCAAAAATCAGGTGGACTTGATGTTCGACGAGCTGGAAGCCAGAAGCCCCAACCACTTTGCGGTGCGGCAGTATAAGAAATACAAGCTGGCGGCGGGCAAAACCGCCAAGTCGATTTTGATTTCCTGCGGGGCACGGCTTGCCGTGTTCGATATTGCCGAGCTGCGGGAGATCACCTCCTACGATGAGCTGGAGCTGGATACCCTGGGCGACCGGCGGACGGCCCTGTTCCTCATTATGAGCGACACGGACGATAGCTTTAACTTCCTGATCTCCATGTGCTACACCCAGCTGTTCAACCTCTTGTGCGAGAAAGCCGACGACGTGTACGGTGGGCGGCTGCCGGTCCATGTGCGCTGCCTTATCGACGAGTGCGCCAACATCGGCCAGATTCCCAAGCTGGAAAAGCTGGTGGCGACCATCCGCAGCCGCGAGATTTCCGCCTGCCTGGTCTTGCAGGCACAGAGCCAGCTCAAGGCCATCTACAATGACAACGCCGACACCATCATCGGCAATATGGACAGTTCCATCTTCCTGGGCGGCAAGGAGCCGACCACATTGAAGGAGCTGGCCGCCGTGCTGGGCAAGGAGACCATCGACACCTACAACACCGGCGAGAGCCGTGGGCGGGAAACTTCCCACTCGCTCAATTACCAGAAGCTCGGCAAGGAGCTGATGAGCCAGGATGAGCTGGCCGTCATGGACGGCGGCAAGTGCATCCTCCAGCTGCGCGGGGTGCGGCCGTTTCTGTCGGACAAGTACGACATCACCCAGCACCCCAACTACAAGTACACCGCCGACGCCGACCCGAAAAATGCGTTCAGCATTGAAGATTTCCTGCGGGCCAGGCTGAAGCTGAAACCCAACCAGGTCTGCGACGTGTATGAGATCGACGCCGCAGCCGACGATTGATGTTCCGCTTATGAAAGGAGGGGTCCTATCTACCCGCCACAACCGCCCCGGACGGGGCCATTGGCGTACAAAGCGGACGATCTCTATCGAAAAAATGAAAAAGGAGGAAGGCCGGAATCAAGCCCCCGGAAACCGGGCGGCGATCATCCGGCTTTTGTATGCCTATGAACCATGACTAAATCAAACTTTTCAAACTGATTCCGGCCAACTTTATTTATGGAATTTTTTAATCAGGCAATCACCGTTCTCCAGACCCTCGTTATCGCCCTCGGTGCCGGTCTCGGCGTGTGGGGCGTCATCAACCTGCTGGAAGGTTACGGTAACGACAACCCCGGCGCAAATGCTCATGTGCCATAAAGTAACACACACAAGAATTTGATAGACAGCCACCCCTATTCCGTTATCTTCAGAACACATATACACTTCCGAAATGTTTCCGAAATCTTCGAGAACTATTGCAGATGTTCGATATAAGAGGTATTCTTGATATGAACAACTGAATAGAAGTGTCTTCGGGGCAGGGTGAAATTCCCGATTGGCGGTAAAGTCCGCGAGCGTGAAAACGCATGATTTGGTGCAATTCCAAAACCAACAGTATAGTCTGGATAAAAGAAGATAATATAGGATTTCAAAACAGCCACATCATGTTTTGCGTTCTATAAATTTTTAGCACCCAAAAGGCATTTCCTTTTAGGTGCTATTTTTTACGCAATGGAGGAAATTCATATGAACAGCAAAACTAAAAAAATCACAACAATCGGTATGCTATGTGCAATTACATATGTAATCATGGCCGTTGGAAGAATACCTGTCGTGTTATTTTTGAAATATGACCCGTCGGACGTTATAGTTACTTTAGGTGGATTGATTTGGGGGCCGATGACTTCTTGCATTGTATCGGTTATTGTAGCCACTATTGAAATGATAACAGTTAGTGACACGGGAATTTTAGGTTGCATTATGAATATTGTTCAAACGGTTTCCTTTGCGTGTACTGCTTCTGCGATTTATAAGAAAAAGCGGACTATCTCTGGCGCAGTAATTGGTCTTTTCGTTGGGTGTGTAACCACGGTTTCAGTTATGATGTTGTGGAATTACCTGATTACACCGCTTTATATGGGATACCCAAGAGAAGCAGTTGTAGAATTACTGCTCCCGGCATTTCTTCCCTTCAATTTATTAAAAAGTGTGTTAAACGCTGCGATAACATTTTTGCTATATAAACCTGTAATTACAGCCTTAAGGAAAAGCGGTTATGTTGCCATGTCGGAGAAAGAAAATAGTAAACAAAAACGAAATGGGTTAATCTTGCTGGCTGTTATGATTATTATTACTTGTGTTCTAATCATTTTATCAATGAATGGAATTATATGAGGATAGCTATGAAAGAAAAGGACAATATGGAACCTATTTATACGATAACGGGAACTGTTGTGCATGGCCGAGGAATCGGAAAGCACGTTGGGACACCTACCGCAAATATAGAAGTGGACGAACACGCGACTTTACCAGAAACAGGTGTATATGTGGCAAAAATCCTATTGGATAGTCAGACATATTATGGTGTTACCCATGTTGGAATGCGACCTACACTTGATAACGATAAAGCCATTTCAATCGAAACTCATATCTTTGATTTTGATAACGATATATACGGGCGTACTATGACTATCTATCTATATAAAAAAATAAGAGAAGTCAGGAAATTTAATGAATTATCCTTGCTGATAGAACAAGTTGCAACTGATAGATTATCAGCCAGAAAATTCTGGGGATTAAAGCAAACAAATTGTGCCTTATATGTTGATGTCAAAAGACATTGTGTAATGGTAGGCGAGCAGGAAGTGTATTTATCAGCAAATGAATTTGAGGTCTTTTACATGCTATACTTATCGCCTCAAATTACATTTACAAAGGAACAAATCTATGAAAGGATATGGCATGAACCAACCAATAACCATTTACACGCAGTAGAAAACACAGTTTTTCAAATACGCAAAAGGTTGAAACCGCATTGTAAAGGACACGAATATATAAAAACAGTAGTTGGCTATGGTTATAAATTTAATTCTGATTAGCAAAGCCAGCCGAGCCAGTCAACGGTCAAGATGAACGGCGCATACGCGCCGCCGTTGACAGCCCCGCCCGCCTTTGCTGGTAGGCAATCAAGGGGCGACAGCAAAAAGTGCTGTCGCCCCTTATAATACTGAAAATGCACAGATGTTAATTTGCATTGCTTGCCGCAACGAGACTTCTTTAGCTATAATGAAGTCGCCAAAGGCAAAGGAGGTATAGTGTATGTTTAGTGAGAATCTTAAATTCCTGCGAAAGAAAAAAGGACTATCGCAAGAGGAACTGGCTGTTCGGCTCAATATCGTTCGACAGACTGTATCAAAATGGGAAAAGGGCTTATCAGTACCAGATGCTGATTTACTGGTAAAACTGGCGGATATCCTTGAGGTAAGTGTCGCCGAGCTGCTGGGTGGAAATATCCCTGATTGCGAAGATACAAACGAGCTTGCGGAGCAGCTTTCCCGTATCAATGAGCAGTTAGCAATCAAAAATCGTCGTTCCCGTCGTATTTGGAAAGTCGTACTTGGAATAATTGTAGCATTTGTTGTTATCAATATATTCTTTGTTATTGTAGGCGTTATATCAAACAACTCCTACAGGGAATACACGAATGTTGAACAATTACCAATTTCTGAAGAAAATCAGACTTACGAAAATAATCCTTGATGATATCACTTTACATGGGGCGACAGCAAAAAGTGCTGCCGCCCTTTCTCATCATTCAGAAAGGAGGAATCTCCATGACCGATTTAGAGTATCAAGAACATATCCGGCGCACGCACAATGCCTATTGTAAAGTTGTCATTCGTCACGCAGCCATAGATGAAATCTTGAAGCTGCGCCGGAGGTGGGAACTGGAAGTTTCCCTTGACTATCTGATGAATGAGAAGTTTGTCCAGCTTGCCGAGCCGGAGCAGCTTGAAGAATATCTTTTTACCGTCTGCGGCCAGACCGCCGTTCTGTACCATGCGGAACTTGCCGCCGCCCTTGCCCTTTTGCCAGAGCAGACACGGGAAGAAATTTTCCGTTACTACTTCCTGCGCCAGCCGCAGCGTGTGATCGGCGTACATATCGGCCGGACGCGCAGCACAGCGGGGCGGCATATCCAGCTTGCCTTGAAGCGGCTCCGGCGGCTCATGGAGGGAAAACGCTATGAGTAAACTTCTCCCTTATGAAACAATCGTCAAAGCCCATGAGGGCGACCCGGACGCAATCGACACCGTTCTTTCCCACTACGCCGGATATATCCGCTACTGTTCCAAAGTACACGGGAAAGTCAACGCCGAGGTTGAGGAATATGTGAAGCAGAAGCTAATCGCCGCGCTGTTCAAGTTTCGCTTTGACCGATAAGCCCTACAACTGAATACCAGCCGCCCACCGGCGGCCAGCGAAAGCAGTAAGTCTGAAAAAGATTTACTGCTTTTTTGTTGCCCTGCTCCATTCCCGGCCATTTTGCCCTGTTCAGATTGTAGTAGTAAGTGAGGGAGAAATTTTCCTGCCCCGGCGTTTGGCATTTTTGATTTTTGTCCGTAGTAAGGAGCAAAGAGAAAATTGCCCGCCCTGTTTGGCAAATTTCAAAATGCGGTGGTGTGGGGAGTGAAAGGGAAAATTCTCTGCCCCGCCGGTTGCCAAAATCCTGTTGCCCGGATTACTAAGGCAAAAGAAAATTTGAGAAAATCCCCGTCCAGCGGGTAGCTGGCGGCCTTTGAAATGTATCTTTAGCGGAAAGGGAAAAAGCCGCAGCCAGCGGGTAGCAAAGCCCCGTTCCGGCGTCATATTGGCGAAAGAAAAAGATAGCACACAGCGGGCCGGAAGTCCTGTCCTGTCCGTTCTATGTACGGAAAAACCAGACAGGGGCAGTCTGCGGCAGTTACAGAGCAAGTTTCTACCACGGTGCCAAAATCCGCAATTCTGCGGTTTTGCCCCTCGCGGGAAACTTGTTGGGGAGTGCCTTCCCCAAACCCTGCTTTGCGGCTTTCGCCGCTTATCCCCGCCGCGCTCATGCGGCAAGAAAGGAGGTCACGACCATGCGAAAAAAATATAACACGCCCCACCGCAGCCGCGTTGTGAAAACCCGGCTGTCCGAAGATGAATATGCCGACTTCACAGCGCGGCTTGCGCCCTATGGTATCAGCCAGTCGGAATTTCTCCGGCAGGCGATACGGCGCACCACCATACGCCCCGTTATCCATGTGTCGGCGGTCAATGACGAGCTGCTTTCCGCTGTCGGAAAACTCACAGCCGAGTACGGCAGGATCGGCGGCAACCTCAACCAGATTGCCCGGTATCTGAACGAGTACGGCGCACCCTACAACGCGCTGTCCGGCGAGGTGCGCGCCGCCATAGCCGACCTTGCCGCCCTCAAGTATGAAGTCCTCAAGGAAGTAGGTGACGCAGTTGGCAACACTCAAGCATATCAACTCTAAAAACGCCGACTATGGAGCCGCCGAACAATACCTGCTGTTTGAGCATGACGAGTTTACCATGAAGCCCGTCCTTGATGAAACCGGCAGGCTTATCCCCCGCGAGGACTACCGGCTGTCCACGCTGAACTGCGGCGGGGAGGATTTTGCCGTTGCCTGTATGCGGGCAAATCTCCGCTACGGGAAGAACCAGCGGCGGGAAGATGTGAAAAGCCACCACTACATCATCAGCTTTGACCCACGGGACGGCCCGGACAACGGCCTGACCGTAGACCGGGCGCAGGCGTTAGGGGAGCAATTCTGTAAAGAGCATTTCCCCGGCCACCAAGCCCTTGTATGCACCCACCCGGACGGCCATAACCACAGCGGCAACATTCATGTGCATATCGTCATTAACAGCCTGCGGATTGAAGAAGTGCCGTTCCTGCCCTACATGGACAGGCCAGCCGACACGAAAGCCGGGTGCAAGCACCGCTGTACCAACGCGGCCTTGCGCTACTTCAAGTCTGAAGTCATGGAGATGTGCCACCGGGAGGGGCTTTACCAAATCGACCTCTTGAACGGCAGCAAGAACCGCGTCACAGACCGGGAGTATTGGGCGCAGAAAAAGGGGCAGGCCGCACTGGACAAGCAGAACGCCCCCATGATTGCGGGCGGTATCACACCCCGGCAGACCAAGTTTGAAACGAACAAGGAGAAGCTACGGCAGACCATACGCGCCGCGCTGTCTGCGGCGACTTCATTCGAGAACTTTTCCTCTCTGCTGCTGCGGGAGGGTGTGGCCGTTAAGGAGAGCCGGGGACGGCTGTCCTATCTCACGCCGGACAGGACAAAGCCCATTACCGCCCGCAAGCTGGGCGACGATTTTGACCGCGCCGCTGTCCTTGCCGTTTTGGAGCAGAACGCCCAGAGGGGTGTAACGGTTCGTTCCATCCCCCAGCCGCAACCCTACGCCGCCAAAGACGCTGACGGTGTGCAGCGCCTTGTGGACATCGAGCAGAAGATGGCCGAGGGCAAGGGCAAAGGCTACGAGCATTGGGCGAAGATACACAACATCAAGCAGATGGCCAAGACGCTGAATGTGTACCAGCAGTACGGCTTCACTTCCCCGGAGCAGTTGGAAGCTGCTTTTGATACCGCCTATGAGGAAATGCGCCAGACCAGCGGCG